>JAYUPO010000343.1:0-8891 GCA_043760085.1 Burkholderiales bacterium | reverse complement strand
GCGGGCATCGAGACTTGACATTCTGCGTGCAGTGGCTGACCTGACGGCCGCAGGCCACAGGCATGTTGTGCCGATGATCAAGGCAAGACATCACCCTGGCGGTGCTGGCCTGTCGCGCCACGCCAGCGCCAGCCGGCTGGCGTGAACTTGTGCGCACACAATCGCCCCCGCAAAGCGCGCGCAACCCGTTTGTCACGCACCCGCAATTAACCTGCGCGCCGACCTCATGGGGTATGGCCTCGCTTGTTCGGTGCCCTGTTCGTGAGACAGTGATGGGGCGCCAGCAGCCGGCGCAAGGCCTGCCCACGGCCAACACAAGAACAGTCGGACAACAATTTTCCAATGCGATGGACAGAGTAACGCTGCTGCGCAATGCGGCCATGGTTGGCGTGGCCAGCACGGTGGAGTCGGGCCTGGGGCTGGTTGCTGGCGTGATCATCGCGCGCACGCTCGGTCCGACGGACTACGGCCACTACTCGTATTCGATCTGGCTGTGTGGCGTGATCCTGATGCTGGTGAACCATGGCCTGCCCTTGTCGGCGATCCGGTTCCTGGCCGAGGCGCGCGGCTCCAAGACGCCGGGGTTGGCCGGGCCGCTGCTGCGCCGCCTGGTTCGACTGCAAACACTCAGCGCCTTGATCATCCTGGCCGCTTTCATCGTCGAAGACTTCATCATTCCCATCGACGACTGGAAGGACGCTGCGCTGACGATGCTGGCCATCTCGGTGGTCGCCATCTGGACCCGCGCAGACTTGCGCTTTCGTGGCGCCGTGGGCAAGGGCTTCGAGCTGTTCGTACCCGAGAACCTCACCCTGATGGTGATGGCACCCGTCAACCTGGCGTTGGTGGCCTACCTGGCCTGGCGCGGCGCAGGCGTGGTCGGCTTCTTTGGCCTGTACGCCGCCATTGGCGTGGCATCGTGCCTGCTGGTGCGCTACTTTCTGCACCGTTACGGCGTTCGCTCAGGAATCGGCGATCTGCCAGCAGAGCTGTCCAGCCGCCTGAACCGGCACCTGGCGTTGACGGGCGTGCTGTTGATGCTCTATGCGCTGGCCAACCGCGCGGTCGAGATGACCTTGCTCAAGGCCCATACCGATGCGGCCACGGTGGGCTATTTCGCCATCGCGGTCAGCCTGACCAAGGGTGCGGTCGACCTGCTGGCCGGCGGCATGGCCGCGGTGCTGTTGCCCACCATGTCCAAGCGTTACGGCCAGGGCGGCATGGGCCAAATGGGCCGGCTGGTGGGTGAATCGACCCGGCTGTTCTGGAGCATCGGTCTGGCCATCGCCGGCTTGGGCGTCACCATCACCGATGGCGCGATTCGCTTGTTGTACGGCGCGCGGTTCGAGCCGGTGATTCCAGCGCTGACCTACATGCTCGTCGTCTCGGGGCTGCTGATCGTGAACGCCGCGTCATCAGCGGCGCTGAGTGCCACCGACCGCCAGGCCGAGCGCATCCGCATCGTGTTGGCGATGTTGATCGTGAACCTGGTGCTCGGTCTGGTGCTGATACCACGCTACGGCTTGAACGGCGCCTTGGCCAGCTACAGCATCAGCATGGCGTTCGAGGCTGTGGTGGCCGCCTGGCGCGTGCGCCGTCACACTGAAGTGGCGCTGCCGCTGGCGGCCATGTTGCGCTGCACGCTGGCCGCGCTGCTGGCGGCGGCCCTGGGCTGGTGGGTCGGCCGCCAGCTCACTTTCAGTTTGGGGTTTGTCGTTGCGGCGGCTGTTTTTACCCTTGCCTATACAACTTTGACGGTGCTGCTGCGCGCCTGGCGTGCCGAAGAATTCGAGGTCGTCGCCTCGTTGCTTGGCCGTTGGGGCCGGCCTGGCCAACGCGCCGCGGCGCGGGTGTTGCGTTGGCGTGACCGTTACAGTTTCGCCGAGGCTGTTTCGTAGGAAAATCCGTCTTGTGTGTTGCTTGCGAGACACGTTCAATGCCCGTGACCTGATGCACCCGGCACCCGACTGATCGCGCCCGGCGTGCCACAGCAGGCCCCGAGTTGAAGGATTGGCAAGCGACGCTCGAACGGGACAATCACACCACCTTACGGGGTTAGAGTTTTAGCTTGCCCAGACAAGTTGACAAACCTGACCCGGTTCTCATGCAACAGCCCAATGGGGGCGGCGTCTTGGTGCGACAACCATGAATCCAAGGGGAGCGAGCGGATGCGAAGCGATGTGCCCGGCCCGGTCGGTGGAGCAAGCGGCGTGGCAGGGGCAGCCGTCCTGCCGGCGGCCAGCGCTGCGCCGTTTCGGCTGAGCACCCCCGTCGTCAATGCGCGTCGAAGCTTTGGCATGTTCCGCATCTTTCAGAACCGCCGTTCGGCCGCCCTGTTGCTGGAGATGTTGCTCGATGTGACCCTGGGCTTTGCCGCCCTGCTGGTGGCCGCGGCCATGGTCGAGAACTGGTCACCCGACAACTGGCGTGCCGCCCTTGCCGGCAAGGGCCTGCTGCTCAATGCAGCGGGCTTTGCGGTGGTGCTGGCACTCTGGCAGTACCTGCTGGGCGTTTACCACGGCTCGGCCCGCGGCTTTGCCGGGCAAGCCATTCGCCTGATGGCCGCGGTGGTGGTCGGTGGCTACCTCTGCTACCTGGCCCTCAAGGCCCAGGGCCCCAACGGCCACCCCAGCCGGCTGGTGGTGTACGCGGTGCTGAACCTGCTGCTGGCCATGTTCCTGGTGCGCGGCCTGATCGTGGGCCTGCGCGCGCTGGCCGGCACGGCCAAGGTGCTGATCATCGGCACGGCCTGCGAAGCGCAGGTGGTGGTTGGTGACCTGGCGTTGCTCGATGGCCCGTTGCCGCGCGAAGTGGTGGGTTATTTCCCGACCTCGGCCGACAGCACCGACCGCGACGGCATCGAGGTGCGCCGGCTCGACACCAATGTGCCCCTGGTGCAGCACGTGCACGCCTTGAACGTCAGCGAGATCATCGTCGCGGCACGCGAACAGCGCGGCGGCGTGGTGCCGATGGATCAGTTGCTGCTGTGCCGCTCCATCGGCATCCCCGTGATCGACAGCGCGGGGTTCTACGAGCGCACCCACGGCGAGGTGCCGCTGGAAAGCCTGAAGGCCAGTTGGTTGATCTATGGCTCAGGCTTCGTGCAAGGGCGAGCGCGCCGCGCGCTCAAACGCGTGTTCGACATCGTGATCTCGCTGCTGTTGCTGGCCGGCGCCGCCCCGGTGATGTTGCTGGCCGCGCTGGCCATCAGGCTGGACAGCCGCGGGCCGATCATCTACCGCCAGGAACGCGTGGGCCTGAACGGCGTGCCCTTCACCTGCCTGAAGTTCCGCAGCATGGGCACCGACGCCGAGGGCGACGGCGTGGCCAAGTGGGCCAGCCGCAACGACCCGCGGGTCACTCGCGTGGGCCGCTTCCTGCGCCAGACACGCATCGACGAGTTGCCGCAGCTCCTCAGCGTGTTGAAATCCGAGATGAGCTTGGTCGGCCCGCGCCCGGAGCGGCCCGGCTTCGTGCAGCACCTCAGCCAGCAAGTGCCGTTTTACGACCTGCGCCACACCGTCAAACCCGGCGTCACCGGCTGGGCGCAGGTGCGCTACGCGTACGGCGCCTCGCTCGACGACGCTCGCCGCAAGCACCAGTTCGACCTGTACTACGTGAAGAACAATTCGCTGTTGCTGGATGTGTTGATCCTGCTCGAAACCATCGGCGTGGTCTTGCAACGCGAGGGGCAGTGATGACACATGCCCCCTTATCGTGCAGCCTGACCGCCACCCACTGCCTCAACCACCTTGCCCTGCCAGGAGAACCCGTATGAAGCGTCTGCCCACCTTGCCTGTTCGCGGCGTCGCCGTGCGCTGCGTCACCTTGTTTGCGGGCCTGGCCGTCAGTGCGGCCGGCCTCGTCGGCTGTGCCAGCCGTTCGGGCGGCAGCCACCCCCCCGCGCCCACCAACGCCGTGGCGCCCGATCACCGCTACAAGGTCGGCCCGCTGGATGTGTTGAACATCCTGGTCTGGCGCAACCCCGAGCTGTCGTCACAGGTCACGGTGCGCCCCGACGGTCGCATCTCGGTGCCCTTGATGGAAGACCTGCTGGCGGCCGGGCGCAACCCGTCCGAGCTGGCGCGTGAAATCGAAAGGGGCCTGTCCCGCGTGATCCGCGAACCCTCGGTCACGGTGGTCGTGAGTGGCTTCACTGGCGTGTTCGCCGACCAGATCCGCATCGTCGGCGAAGCCACCCGGCCGCAGGCGATCGCCTACCGGCAGAACATGACCGTGCTCGACGTCATGATCCAGGCCGGTGGCCTGACCGACTTCGCCGACGGCAACGCCGCCGTGCTGGTGCGTGGCTCCGAAGGCGGCAAGCAATACAGCGTGCGCCTGAAAGACCTGCTGCGCCGCGGCGACATCTCGGCCAACGCGGCCATCCTGCCGGGCGACGTCATCATCGTGCCGCAGGCCTGGTTCTGATGCGCCACCGCGTGTCGCGCTCTCCCAGCATCGTGCAGGCTCCGCCATGAATGAAGTCATCCGACAGGCACGCAACAAGCTGCTTGCCGCCTGGCAGTACCGCTGGATCGGCGTCAGCGTGGCCTGGGTGCTGGCCGTGGTGAGTGTGATCCTGGTCAGCTTCCTGAACGACACCTACCAGGCCACGGCACGCATCCATGTCGACACGCAAACGGTGCTCAAGCCGCTGATGAAGGAGCTGGCCGCGCAGCCCGACATCGACCAGCAGGTGCGCATGCTGGCGCGCACCTTGATCTCGCGCCCGACGATCGAAAAGCTCATCGGCCTGAAGGAACTGGGCTTCGAGGTCACCACGCCTGAAGAGCGCGAGCAGCTCATTGCCGGCCTGGTGCGTTCGATCAACGTCCAGGCTTCGGGGGCCAACGTGTACACGCTGCTCTATCGCGACAACGATGCCAAGCGCGCGCGCGCCTTGATCGAAGGCCTGGTCACGCTGTTCGTCGAATCCAGCACCGGCGGCAAGAAGCAGGACTCGGCCCAGGCCATGAGTTTCATCAACCAGCAGATCAGCGAGTACGAAGAAAAACTCAGCACCGCCGAGAACCGGCTGAAGGACTTCAAGGTCAAGCATTTCGGCGTCTCCGGGGCCACGCAGCAAGACTTCTTCGCGCGCATGGCCAGCCTGTCTGACGAGGTCAACAAGCTCAAGCTCGACCTGTCCGCCGCGCAGCGTTCACGCGACTCGTTGCGCCTGGCGCTGTCGAGCGAGACGCCGCAACTGCCGGCCGAGGCGCTGCCGATGCGCGAGCGCACCGGGCCCAGCGAAACCGAGATCCGCCTTGATGCCCAGCGCCGCGCGCTCGACGACCTGCTGCGCCGCTTCACCGAGGCCCACCCCGATGTGGCGGCGGCGCGCAAGGCCATCACCGACATGGAGCGCATCAAGCGCGACGAAGACGAGCAGGGCCGCCGCCGCACGCCGGCCGTCGGCACCGCCCCGCCCAACCCGGTGTACCAGCAGTTGCGGGTACAACTGGCCAACGCCGAAGCCCAGACCGCATCGCTGCAATCGCAGCTCGCCATGCAGCAAGGCCGGCTCGAGGTGGTGCGCTCGCAAGCCGGCAAGGTGCCGCAAATCGAAGCCGAGCTGCAGCAGCTCAACCGCGACTATGAAGTGGTGCGCGTCGCCTACCAAAGGCTGGTGGAGCGGCGCGAATCTGCGGCGATGGGCGCCAAGCTCGATGAATCGTCACAACTGGCCGATTTCCGCATCATCGAGCCCGCCCTGGTGTCGCCCAACCCGGTGTTCCCCAGCCGCGTGGCGATGGCGTTGGGCTCGTTGCTGGCGTCGCTGGCAGCGGGCATCGGCGCGGCGCTGGGCATGGCCATGGCCTTCCCGCTGGTGGCCGACGAACAGGAACTCGCGCAGCTCACCAAGCGGCCGGTGTTGGGCGGGGTGTCGCTGTCGCTGGACGGCCCGGCCAAGGTGGCCGCGCGCTGGCAAATGGTTCAGTTCGGCGCCACGGTGGTGATCTTTCTGGTCTCGGCCACCCTGTGGGTGTTGTGGATCTATTTCAGCAGCAAGGCAATATGAGCATCATCAACCAAGCCAGCAAGCGGCTGGAGCAGTTGCGCCAGGCCGGTGTTGAATTGCCTTGGGCCGAGGCGCCCATCGCCGGCCAGCGCGAGCCGGCAGCGCCGCTGGCCGACCCGGCACCAACGCCGGCGCCCGCGCCTACGTCCGCACAGGCCCAGGCCGAGCCGCAGGCCACGCTCAACCCGCCGCCGCAACCCGCCTTGTCGCCCGTGCCCGCGCCGACGCCGCAAGCCCCCGCTGCGGCGCACCCGGTCGATCCCGCTGACGCTGACGATCTGACCGCCATGCCGGCGCAGCGGGCAATGCACGACGATGACGACGAGGGCGACGACGCCCTGGCGATGCCTGAGTTGCGTGCCGCGGCAGCCGAGTCGCCAGCGCCTGGCGCCAGCGTCACCCCGCCCGGCGGCGGCGGCCGCCACTCGCAGCAGTTCGACCTCGACCTAGCCGCGCTGGCCCAACGCAAGTTCCTGGTACCGAATTGCGACGACCGCATCCTGATCGACGAATTCCGTGCCCTCAAGCGCACCCTGGCCAACAACGCCATGAGCAAGGCGCCCAACCCGATTCGCCGCGCCAACGTCATCCTGGTCACCAGTGCGTTGCCGGGTGAAGGCAAGACCTACTGCGCCATCAATCTGGCCATGAGCCTGGCCGCGCAGGTCGACAACCGGGTGTTGCTGATCGATGCCGATGTGGTCAAACCCGCCGTGTCGCAGCGCCTGGACATGCCGCCGCATCGCGGCCTGCTGGATCTGCTGACCGACCAGCCCACGCCCATGTGCGATGTCATCCTGCGCACCAACATCCCCAAGTTCTCGATCATTCCGTCCAGCGTGCCGCGCAGCGACTCGGCCGAGCGCGTGTCCAGCGCGGCGATGGACCGGCTGCTCGACGAGATGTCGCAGCGCTACCCCGACCGGCTGATCGTGATCGACGCGCCGCCGCTGCTGTTGACCAATGAGTCGCGCATCCTGGCCGGCCTGGCCGGGCAGGTGGTGATGGTCGTCGAGGCCGGCAAGACCACCCACCGCGCGGTGCAGAACGCCTACGAGGCGGTGGCGCAGTGTCCGGTGGTGATGTCGATTCTGAACAAGCGCAGCCAGGCCATGGCTGGTTACGGTTATGGCTACGCATATGGCTACGGTTACTGAGCGCCCGCAAGCCGGCCCGGGCCTGCTGCCCCTGGCCGGGTGCAAGGAAAGTGGCAGGTCCGCACTGGCCAATGGCACCGTGGTGCCGCGGCACACTGCGCTGGCCCTGGCCGCCGCGATGTGCGTGTTCGGCGCCAACGCCGAGAGCGTGCGCGTGCAAATGCAACTGGTCAGCGGCGCTGACGTGTTGCAAGGGCACCGCGCCGGCAGCACGTCCAAGTCCGATTCCGTGATCTCCCTGGTGCCCAGCCTGAGCGTGCGCGCACTGGGCGCCCAGGCGCAGTTCCTGGCCGACGTCAGCCTGGAAGGCGTGGCGCACTTGCAGGGCGACTCCTCCACCTCGCTGCGGCCAAGGGGCCAGGTCAGTTTGAAGGTCTCGCCCATCGAGAACACCCTGCACCTGGAGGCCTCGGCCCTGGCCGAGCGGCGCGGTGCCAATGCCTTCGAATTGCGCCCCGAAGGCCTGGGTGCGGCCAACGACGCCACCTACCTGCGCACGCGTTTGATGCCGTCGTTCGAGCGCGCCTTGACGCCCAACCTGGCGCTGCACCTGCGCTCCGAGCATGTCTGGACGCGCATCGTCGACGTCCCCGGCGCGCCCGACCCGGCGCAAAGCGGCCGCGCCACCGACCAGTTGCTGCGCCTTGAAAGCCGCCCCCTGCCGCTGGGCTGGGCGCTTGAGCTGGGGCATCAGGCGGGCCGGCTGTCGTCTGCCAGCGAAGACACCATCGAACTGACCACCGCGCGCGGCGTGGCCAGTTATGCCGCGGCCGAGCAGCTCACCCTGGGCGCCAGCCTGGGCCGCGAGCGCACCCGGTATTCGCTGGTCGACCGCCAAGACACCTTGTACGGCCTGCGCGCACGCTGGCAGCCCAGCCAGCGCACCGAGATCCGCGCCAGCTATGAGCACCGTTTCTTCGGCGCCGGCATCGACTTCGAGGCCCGCCACCGTTCGCCCTACCTGAGCTTGTCGTTGCGGCTGAATCGCCAGCCGGTGGTGCAGGCCGGCCGCTACCTGGTCGACCCGGCCGGCAATGGCGTCAGCGCCATCCTCGACGGCATCCTGACCACCCGGGTCACCGACCCTGCCGCACGCGCTGGGGCGGTGCAGTCGCTGGTCAGCGGCCTGGGCCTGCCGGCGGCCCTGAGCGGCGCCGTGGACTTGACGTCGCAGCATGCGCAGTTGCATGAAGGCGCCACGGCCACCGCGGTGCTGCTGGGCCGGCGCAGCCTGGTGTCGGCCACCGTTTACCTGCAGCGCCAGCGCCGGCTCGACCAGGCCGTGGATCTGCTGCTTCCCACCGGCACCATTGGCGACACTGAACAGCGCGGTGTCGAACTGCGTGTGGCGCACAAGCTCAGCGCCACCACGGCGGTGGACGCCGGCGTGCGCATGAACCGCGTCAAGGGCCTGGCCGAAGACAAGGGGCAGTGGTCAAACGACAACTCGGTGCGCGTCGGCCTGACCTACACCTTGTCGCCGCGCAGCAGCCTGCAGTTCAACCTGCGCCGCCAACTGCTCGATTCGAACGTTGTCATCCCGACCAACGAATCTGCGCTGAGCGTGCGGCTGTCACAACGGTTCTAGTAGTTCGTTTCACCAAAAGCATTACGAAATGAAATCGATGGATTTTTTCGCCAGGCTAGGCGCAGACCCGCAGCCGCACTTTTTGTGCGGCAAGGGGATGCAACGACGCATGGCGGAAAAA
>JAYUPO010000342.1:0-3426 GCA_043760085.1 Burkholderiales bacterium | reverse complement strand
CTGGCCGCCACGGGCCGGCCGGTGGCTGAGCTGATGGGCCGCAGTGATGTGTTGAAGGCGCTGAAGCCCGAGCAGTTTGCCGATGCGCGCTTTGGTGCCATCACCGTTAAAGACATCCTGGCCGAGCTTGAAAAGCCCGGGCGCGACCCGCGGCCCGACTTCAAGGTGGCGCGCTTCAATGACGGCGTGAGCGAGCTGAAGCACCTGCAACCCGGCATGCTGCTCGAAGGCACGGTGACCACCGTGGCGCAGTTCGGCGCCTTCGTCGACCGGGGTGTGCACCAGGACGGCCTGGTGCACGTGAGCCAGCTCAGCAACCGCTTTGTCAACGATGCGCGCGAAGTGGTGAAGACCGGGCTGATCGTCAAGGTGCGGGTGTTGGAAGTCGATCTCGCGCGCAAGCGCATCGCACTGAGCATGAAGCTCGACGCGCCCGCGCAGCGAGCCACGCCGGGCAACGCCTTCACGCCGGCCGGGCGCGGTGAGCGCACGGCGCCCAGCGGCCCGGCGCCAGCCGCGCCAGCGGGCGCGCTGGCGGCGGCGTTTGCCAAGTTGCACGGCAAGGTTTGATCCTGCGCCGCCCGCCGAAGGCTGAATAGCGGCAAGGCGTGGCCTGAAGGTCGTGGCCAGCGTCCCGCTGGTTGCCCCTTACCGGGCGCGGCTGGCTGAAGCTGGGCTGGCCGCGCCGGCGGCGTAGTCGAGCGTTTGCAGTTCGATCGGCTGGCCGTGCGGCGTGCGCTGCGCGGCGTGGCCCCAGGCCTGGGCATGGCGCTGCAACTCACCGGGGCCGGCCAGGCCCTTGGCCAGGAGCAGGTCTTCCAGGGCGGCCAGCCAATGCTGGTAGTAAGTGTCGCCATGGTCGGGGTCGCCCTCGGCCTGCGCCTGAGCAATGCGCGCGGCCAGCGCGGCAGCCCATTCGGGCCAGGTGAACAGGCCGCGCTGATGCAAGGCCAGCGTGGTGGCAAAGGCCTGGGCTTGCCAGGGTTCGCTGAACTGCGGCTGGGCAGCGCTGAAGTCCGGCGTCATGCCGGCTCCAGGTAGGGTTCCCAGGCGTCGATGCTCACCTGCAGTGCCGCGCCGCTGCCCCACAGTGCCGCGCCGTCAAAGACCACGGTGTACAGCCACTGCGGCTGCTCGCCCAGGCCCTGGGCATGCGTGTCGGCAAAGACATGCGCGCCCAGCACGCGTTCAATGCGGCCAGGCTTGCCGCGCGCATAGGCTGGTAGCCGGGTGTGATGGTCGGCGGCTGCGGCGCGGGTGCGCACCAGGTCACCGGTTGCAAAACGCGCCGCTGCCGGGGCCGGGCGCTGCGTCGGCGCGCCACAGGCCAGCGTGGCGGCCACGTCGGCAGCGTGGAGCTTGCGTGGCACAGGCTGTGGCGGCTGCAGGGCATGGCCGCATGCCAATTCGTCGCCGCTGGCCAGGCCATGTCGAGTGACCAGCCGCTCCAACGCGGTCAGCCAGATCTCGTAATAACTCATGCCTGCATAGGCGGGCAAGGTTTCGCGCACGCTGCGGCTCGTGTCGATGTTCCACTTGCCGGTGGCACCCATGGCCAGCGTCAGCGCCAGCACGGCGGGCTCCCAGCTCGCGTGGAACAACTTGCCCTCGGGTTCGGGCAGCACCGCGTCGGGGTTGGGCCACCCGCCCAGGTCGGCGTGGCTGAGGTAGTTCATTGCGGCGCTGGCGCTGGCCTTTGGGGCAAGCCGGTGCCGATCATCGAATCGCGCGTCACCCAGGCGGCCAGATCTTCTTCGCTCAAGCCTTGCGTGCCGTCGGGGCGCATGGGCACCACCAGGTAGCGCACTTCGGCGGTGGAATCCACCACGCGCAGCGCCACCTCGGGTGCCAGCGTGACGCCGAAATCGGCCAACACGGCACGCGGCTCGCGCACCACGCGCGAACGGTACGGCGCGCTCTTGTACCAGGTGGGCGGCAAGCCAAGCACCGGCCAGGGGTAGCAACTGCACAGCGTGCACACCACCAGATGGTGCAGGGCGGGGGTGTTGAATAGCGCCACCATGTGCTCGCCCTGGCGCCCGCCATAGCCCATGGACGCGATCGCCGCGGTGGCGTCGCTGGCCAGCCAGGCGGCGTAAGTGGGGTCAACCCAGGCCCGGGCCACCACGCGCGCGCCGTTGCGCGGGCCGATGCGGGTTTGGTAGGTCTGCACCAACTCGTCGAGCGCGGCGGGGTCGATGTAGCCCTTTTCCGTGAGCAGCGTTTGCAGGGCACGCACACGCAGCTCCATCGGGCCAAGCGCGCTGTGGTCAGCGTGGTCGTGATCGTGGTCGTGGTCGTGGTCGTGGTCGTGCATGGCTCATCGTAGCTGCATCCAGTTTGCCCGGCGGCACGTAGATGCAGATCAGAGGGCGCCGCGATCGCGGTGCGCAGACCCTTCAAACCAGGATCAGAAGAAGTCATGTCAAGCACTCAATCGCTGTTGCCCTCGCGCCGCCTGCGCTTGCTGCCCATTGCCGCGGCCTTGCTGGCCGCGGCCGCCGCTGTGGCCACGCTGACGATCGCGGCGGACAACGAAGGTGCGGCGGCGCCGTTCACCGCACCCACCCTCCAGCTGCCGTTCAGCGATGCGGCTGCGGGCCTCGGCCACCGTGGGTGAGCTCGGCCAGGTCACACCTGCCCGGCCGATGCCGAGCCGCGCATAGACTTGGCAGCAAGATGAAAACCTTGTTCCTGTGCATCACCCTGTTAGGCGCCATGGTCGGCGCCCTGTTCGGCGGCGTGCCGGCGGCAAGCGCCAAGCCGCTGGTGCCGGCCAGCGACGACCAGGTGCTCGTGCGCCTGGGGCCCAAGGTGCTGCCCAGCCCGGCGCATGCCACGCCGCAACAGGCGGTGGCGCAGGCCCAGGCCTTGCTCGAGCAGGCCCGCCGCGACGCCGACCCGCGCCCGGCCGGGCTGGCGTTGGGCCTGCTGGCGCCCTGGAGCGACGATGCGCACGCCCCGCCCGATGTGGTGGTGATGCGCGCCACGCTGCAACAACACCTGCACCGCTTTGATCAAGCCTTGGCCGCGCTGCAAAACCTGGTCGTGCGCGACCGCCAGCAACCCCAGGCCTGGCTCACGCTGGCCACCTTGCATCGCTTGCAAGGGCGCTACGCGCAGTCCGATCAGGCCTGCCAGGCCTTGCTGAGCATCGGGCAGCGGCTGCATGGCCAGGCCTGCCTGGCCGAAAACATCAGCCTGCGCGGTGACGCCGTTCGTTCCCGTGCCATGTTCGAATCACTGCTGGCCCAGACCACACAGGCGCCTACGCGAGCCTGGCTGCACGCCAGCCTGGCCGAACTGCATGGCCGCACCGGTCAGATCGCATTGGCCGAGGCGGCCTGGCGCGCAGCCTTGAACGCGGCGCCTGATGGCTACGCCAGCCTGGGCCTGGCCGACTTGCTGATTGCCCAGGCGCGGCTG
>JAYUPO010000341.1:0-3431 GCA_043760085.1 Burkholderiales bacterium | reverse complement strand
GCGCTCGATGAACTGGTGGTGAACACCTGGGCCACCGAGCCCGCGGTGCGGCGGCATTCGTATGCGCTGCTGGCACGTGAGCTGATCGATTCCGCTGTGGCTTGATCGATAACCGATGGCTTCATAGGCAGAGCCGATGCCACATCAAGCCTGCATCACGTATTCGCCCGGCGCGGCCATGAGTGGCGGGTAAGCCGCACTGCCGAGCTCGTGGCGCGGGCGAATGCGCGGGCCGCTGCGCGGTGCCAGCCAGGCACCCCAATGCGGCCACCACGAACCTTCGCACCGCTGTGCCCGGGCCAGCCAGTCGTCGGCCGCCGCTGGCAGCTCATCAGCCACGTAATGCTCCGCCCGCCCCAGGCGCGGCGGGCGCAGGATGCTTTGCACATGGCCACTGGTGCTGAGTACGAAGGTGGTGCCGGTGCGCGCCGGCGTGTGGCCTGAGGCCGCGGCACGGGGGTGGAAGTGCCGCGCCGCGCGGTACACGCCGCGCCAGGGCATCAGGTAATCCTCACTGCCGCCCACGTAGTAGCCAGGCACGCGCATGCGGCTGAAGTCAATCGTTGTACCGGCCAGGGTGAGCGCGCCGGGGCGTTCGAAGACCCGCCGGTCGACCATGTCGGTGAAGTCGCGGTGCAAGGCCGCAGGCAGGCGGGTGGAATCGTTGTCCCAGTGCAGCACGTCCAGCGCCGGGGGCTGGCGGCCCATCAGGTAGTTGTTGACCCAGTAGCTCCACACCAGATCGTCCGGCCGCAGCCAGGCAAAGATGCGCGCCAACTCGTGCCCGCTCATGCTGCCACGCTGCGCGCTCCAGGCCGCCGCGGCGAGCATGGTGTCGCGTTCGGCCAAGCCTTCGAGCACCGAGCCGTTGCCGGCCAGCGGCGCGGTGACGAGCAGCGAATGATGGGCCACGCTGCGTTCGCCGCGCATGGCCAGCAGGCCCATGGCGGCCAGCGCCGTCAAGCCACCGGCGCAGGCGCTGATCAGCCCCACCGTGAATGAGCGCGACACGCTGCGTACCACTTCAATGGCTTGCAAAGTGGCCTGCACGTATTGCTCCAGTCCGGCGTCGCGCAGCGCCAGGTCAGGGTTGCGCCAGCTCAGCGTGAAGACCTGGAAACCCTGGGTGAGCAGCCAGCGAAAGACGCTGTTTTCGGGCTTCAGGTCAAACACGTAGTACTTGTTGATTTGCGGCGGCACCATCAGCAAGGGCCGCTTGTGCACGCTCGGCGCCAACGGCGTGTACTGGATCAACTCGAACAAGGGATGGCGAAAGATCACCGCGCCGGGCGTGGCCGCCAGGTCGATGCCGATGCGAAACGCGCCAGGGCGAATTTGCCGCGGCATGGCGCCGTGGTGCAGCACGTCGTCGGCCCAGGCCTTCAGGCCTTGCACCGCGCTGGCGCCTTCAGTGGCTTCGGCGCGCTTCAGCGCTGCCGGGTTGAGCGGCAAGTTAGACGGCGCCAGCGCGGCCACCAACTGATCCAGCACAAACTGCACGCGCTGGCGGTCACCGGGCGTGAAGCGTTGCACGTCGGCCCATTGGCCCAGCGTGCGCTGCCAGGCCAGGTACAGCTGCAACAACATGCGGTGCACGGGGCTGGTGCGCCACAGCGGGTCTTTGAAGCGACGGTCGCCGGCGTCGGGTTCGAGCTCGAGTTCCTGGCGCGACGCGGCCAGCGCCAGCTTGGCGAAGGCCGCGTAGTGTTCGGCCAGCGAGCCCGGGTTGTCGAGCACGCGCGCCAGCATCAAGCGCAAGGTGTGCAACAGGCCCTTGCCGTCGATGCCTGAATCGGCCGGGGCCGTTTCAGGCGCTGCATGCCGCTCACGCAGCCAATCAACGAAGCCACCGAGTTCGCCGAGCAGGCGCGCAAGCCGCTCGGTCAGGGCCGGGTCGGCAAGCTTGGCGTCTTCAACCTCGCTGGCGTTCAACATGGCCGCTTCCTGCCCAGCGGCAACACGACGTCAGGCGCTCGCGCTGCGACGCCGACGCGCGGCCGCGGGCCCAGCCGCCTTGACCCCAGCGCCGGCCACCGGCACATTGCTGGCCACGCTGGGCAGCCGGCGCACGATGAAGGGCACGCCCTGGTTCGAAAAACCCGGCGCCACGACCTGGCCGATCTGGTCTTGGTTTTCAGGCAGCCTGTCGTCGAACGGCACCAGGATGCGGACGACGGCCTGCTCACCGGGCTTCAGCGCAAAGCGCGCCGGGTCGAGCTTCACGCGGTCGTCACCCAGGTCGCCCTGCACCACCAGGTGCACGCTCATGTCCTTGTCGCCCGGGTTGTTGATGGCAAAGGCTGCATTGCCGGTTTCACCACTGCGCCCGACGATCAGCAAGGGGGCGCGGGGCGGCGTGCCGGGCGGTGGCGGTGCGGGGGGCGTGGTTTCGCGGGTGATGACTTCGCCGGCGTCTTTGAGGTAATCCTTGCTCAGGTGCAGCAGGGTCGAGGTGTACTTCAGGTTCAGCTCGACGGCGTTCTTGAGCAGGTCGGCGGCTCGGCTCATGATGAAACCTCCGTGCTGCGCACTGCGGTGCGAGCCCCTTCGGGCGGCCGGGCGGGGCTCATCGTACGACTCCCACCACGCCCGTGCTCGGCGGCGCGGCCACGCCGAAGCAGGGCCGCGGCAGGTAGAAGTGGTCGTACCAATGCAGCACGTAGTCGGGGGCGTCGGCCACCAGCACTTCGTGGCAGCAGGGCTTGCTCTGCGCCACTTCGTCGATCACCCAACGCAGGTAATGGTTGCGGCAGCCGCGCACCCAGAGCAACAGATCGTGGTCAAGGCAGCGGCAGTCTTCATCCTTGCGGTCTTGCGGCGCGGTGAAGGTGGCGGTGACCGCGATGCGCTCCTTCGGGCCCAGCACCGTTGCGGCTTGCGAGAAGCTCACGAAGGCGGCTGACTTGCCCGTGGCCGCAAACTGGTAGTTGTGCGGGCGGAAGTCACCGTTCGTGACCACCAGGCAGACCGTGCCTTTGTCACCCGGCTTCAGGGCGCAGCGCACTTCGCCCAGGCCCAGCGGCATCCAGCACGGCTCGGGCACGTCGCAGCAACCTTGGCCTCGGGGCAGCTTCATGCCGCCCAAGCTGTCGAGTGCGCTGCCGCCCGCGCCAGTGAGCAGCTTCAGCACTTCCTTGCCCAGCAGCAGCTGCGCATTGATGAGGGACTTCAGCCCGTCTTCCAGGCCTTGCGTGTCGGTGTCTTGCTTGCAGTCTTTCATCAACGTGCTCCACGGGTTTTGGTCGTCTTCGGTGTGGCCGCTGCCAGCACGCCGACCTGCACCGCAATGCGGTGCGGGCCCAGGGCCAGCGTGCCGTGATAGCCGTGGCCGGCTTCGAGCTTGGTGCCCAGGGTGGTTTCAAGCCGCAATTGGCGGCGATCGCCCGGCGCCAGCTTGCCCGCGCCTGCGCTCACGCGCAGCTTGAGCAAGC
>JAYUPO010000340.1:0-3434 GCA_043760085.1 Burkholderiales bacterium | reverse complement strand
CGCGGCTGCGCCGATGAATACGTCTGCTGTACTCCCCGCGCTCAGCCGCACCGACGCCCCGGCACAGGCCGGGCCGTGGCGCCGCGCCTGGCGCCGGCTGCTGCGCCGGCGCGCCGCCATGCTCGGCCTGGCCATCGTGCTGGGCTTCATCGCCCTGGCATTGTTTGCGCCATGGGTGGCGCCGCACGACCCCATCGCCACGAGCTGGAGCGCGATTCGCAAGGCGCCCAGCTTCGAACACTGGTTCGGCACCGACGACATCGGCCGCGATGTGCTCTCGCGCGTGATCTGGGGCACCCGCGCGTCGGTGCTGGCCGGCGTGGTGTCGGTCTCGATCTCGTTGCTGCTGGGCGTGCCGCTGGGCCTGGCAGCGGGCTACCTGGGCGGCTTGACCGATGCCTTCATCTCAAGGTTGACCGACGCTTTCCTGGCCTGCCCCTTTCTCATCCTGGCCATCGCCCTGGCGGCGTTCCTGGGCCCTTCTCTGAGCAACGCGATGATCGCCATCGGCATTTCGGCCACGCCGATCTTCGTTCGCCTGACGCGCGCGCAGGTGCTGAACGTGAAGGTGGAAGACTTCATCGAAGCCGCCCGTGCCCTGGGCAACCCGCGCTGGCGCATCGTGCTGCGCCATGTGCTGCCCAACATCACCGCGCCGCTGATCGTGCAGGCCACCTTGGCCATTGCAGCAGCGGTGATCGCCGAGGCCAGCCTGAGCTTCCTGGGCCTGGGCCAGCAACCGCCCGCACCGAGCTGGGGCAGCATGCTCAACACGGCCAAGAACTATGTTGACAACGCGCCGTGGATGGCCATCTGGCCCGGCCTGGCGATCTTTGCGCTGGTGCTGGCGTTCAACCTGCTGGGCGATGGCTTGCGCGACGCGTTGGACCCGCGACAGCAGTAGTGGGGGCTGGCAGCAAAGGCCAGCGCGCATTCAGCCGCCGGTGTTCGTTGCAGCATCCCGGCTCATCCATTCACGATAGATCTGATGCACCGGGCGGCGTTTCGTCCAGACTCTGAAGGTCAGCAAGGTCCTTGGCACGGCCCGTGGCGAGCTTGTTGGCTCGAAAGTCGTCAAGCGCGATCAGATTCAAGCTCAGGCCGTCGACACCCAACGCCTGACGCCGCGCAAAGCAGGCATCGAACTCAACGCCGTCTATGCTGGTCAGCAAGTCGATGCGCGCCGGTGGGTAGCCGAGCTGGATCACGGCTTGCGGCTGCATGAAGTCTGAGGCGGTCAGGCCCAAGCTGCGAAAGCCGAATTCATCCAGCACGCCGAGCAGCCGGGTCACGTTTTCAGCGCTGGGTTTGACCCAGATGTCGATGTCACCCGTATAGCGCGGGTGGCCATGCGCGGCCAGGGCGTAGCCGCCCACCAGCAAGTACTCAACCTGCGCGCAGGCGAGTAATGCGAATAACTCTTTGAAGTCTTTGTTCAGCATCCGCTGGCCTGCCCTGTGCTGTGAAGGCCTGCTGGCGCAGCAACTCAACGGCGGCGACGCGCTCTTCCATGCTGCGCGAAAGCCAGTACGCCAGGTCGGTGTTGGCGGCCTTCAGGGTGCTGCGATTGACAACCTTTTCCATGGCTTTCAATGATAGCGGTGCGCTGCGCAACGCCTAGTCCTGGTTCAGTTTCAGAGCCGTCAGTTTCGGCGCGGCGCGGCCGATCGAGCGCCAGGTAGCGGGGGGCCGACCCGTGCAAGTCAATCGTTGCAGTCATAGCCTATCCCTGCCTTCACCGGCCAGTGCTTGCTCGCGCAAACGCAACACCCGCCGCTGCACCTTGCCGGTGGTGGTCATGGGCAATGCCTCAATGAATTCAATTTCTTTCGGGTATTCGTAAGGAGCCAGCTTGCCGCGCACATGGGCCTGCAATTCGTGAACGAGCGCTGCATCGCCCACGAACCCCGGCGCCAGCACCACGTAGGCCTTGACCACCGCGCCGCGCTGCGCATCGGGCTTGGGCACCACCGCAGCATTGGCCACGGCCGGGTGTTTGACCAGGCAGTTCTCTACTTCGCCGGGGCCGATGCGGTAGCCGGCGGCCTTGAACATGTCGTCGGCGCGGCCCTGGTACCAGAGGTAGCCGTCGGCGTCTTGCGTGGCCATGTCACCGGTGCGGCACCAGCTGTCGGCGGGGTCGCCGGTGTACTTGGCCCGGGTGGCGGCGTCGTTCTTCCAGTAACCCAGAAAGAACACCGGGTCGGGGTGGCCGTGCACGTCACGCCGGTGCAGCGCCACCTCGCCTTGCTGGCCGGGCGCCACTTCGCGGCCGGCCTCGTCGATCAGACCCACGCGGTGGCCCGGGTAGGCGCGGCCCATGCTGCCCGCGCGCGCCGGCCAGCCTGGGGTGGGCCGGCCTTGAGCGTCGAACAGATGCACGCAATTGCCGACGATGTAGTTGACTTCAGTCTGCCCAAACATCTCGTTCAAGCTGACGTTCAGCGCCGCGCGGCACCAGTTGAACACCGCATCGCCCACCGCTTCGCCCGCGCTCATGATGGCGCGCAGGTGCAGCGCATAACGCGCGGCCGGGTCGGGCACGGCTTTCATCATGGCCTTCAGCGCGGTGGGGAACAAAAAGCTGTGCGTGACGCGGTGCCGCTGCATCAGCTCAAAGGCCTTCTCGGGTGCAAAGCGGCCCGCCGCGCCGACGATGGGGCGGCCGAAGTACAGCGTGGGCAGCAGCGCATCCATCAGCCCGCCCGTCCAGGCCCAATCTGCCGGCGACCAGAACACGGCATCTTGCCCCTCGAACCCGTTCTGGCTGCACACAAAGCCGCTCAGATTGCCCATCAGTGCGCGCTGCGGCATGAGCGCGCCTTTGGGCGGGCCGGTGGTGCCGCTGGTGTAGATCAGCAGCGCGGCGTCGTCGGCGCGCGTGCGCGCGGCGCTGAAGCGCGGGCTCTCAGTGGCGCAGGCGGCGGCGAAATCCAGATCGCCCTGCCCCTGCGCCGCGCCCACGGCAAGCACCTTGTGCAACTGCGGGCAGTTAGCGCGCGCCAGCAGCACGTTGGCGATGGCCATTTCATCGACGATGGCGACGCGCGCCTGGCTGTGCTGGAAGCGGTATTCCAGCGCCTCGGGCCCGAAGAGGTAGGTCATGGGCATGGCCACCGCGCCCACCATGTACACCGCCATGTGCGCCACGGCCGTCTCGAAGCGCTGCGGCAGCACGATGGCCACGCAGTCGCCGCGCCGCACGCCCAGGCGCTTGAGCAAGTTGGCCGCGGCGCAGGCCTGGGCGTGCAGCTGCGCATAGCTCAGCGTTTGCACCTGGCCGCTTTCGGCTTCATGGATCAGCGCCACCGCGTTGGGCGTGTCTCGCGCCCACCTTGTGCAACACACCTGGGCGATGTTGAACAGCGCTGGCACCTGCCACTGAAAGCCGGCGTGGATCGCTGCGTAGGCATCCTGCATCATGGCCGGCTCAT
>JAYUPO010000339.1:0-8935 GCA_043760085.1 Burkholderiales bacterium | reverse complement strand
CATCCTGTGATGGAAGAATTCGCGGCTGCGCCGTTCCACGGAACGGTCAAGTAGTTCAGTTTGGTAATTTAGTATCCACTACCTGAGGAACCAGGATGACCCGCCGTTTCCACGCCATGTACACCGCCTCGGCCAGCATCTTGCTGCTGCTGGCCGCCTGCGCCGACACCGGCCCGCGCTCTTCTGCCGGCCCGGCCACAGGCGCCGCGCTGCAAGCCTGCACCGAGCTTGCCGCACGTTTCAACTGGCCGCGCACCGTGCTCAGCGCGGCTGAAAACGTGCCGGCCGGCAAGCTCATGCTGGCTGGGGCGCCGGTGCCAGAGCACTGCTTGGTCAATGGCCGCATGAACGAGCGCGTCAGCGCGGTGGATGGCCAGCCGTACGCCATCGGTTTTCAGATGCGCTTGCCCAAAGCCTGGAACGGCCGCTTCTATCACCAGGGCAATGGCGGGCTCGATGGCTTTGTGGTGGACGCCATCGGCCCGGCCAGTGGCGGCGGGCCCATCACCAGCGCCTTGCAGCAAGGCTTTGCAGTGCTCAGCTCCGATGCCGGCCACAACCGCACCCAGTTGCCCTTCTTCGGCCTGGACCCGCAAGCCCGCGCCGACTATGGCTACGCGGCCGTGGGCAGCCTCACGCCGATGGCGCGCGCGCTCATCCGCGCGGCCTATGGCAAGGAGCCCGATCGCAGCTACATCGGCGGCTGCTCCAACGGTGGCCGCCACGCCATGGTGGCCGCGGCGCGCTACGCGCAAGCGTACGACGGCGTGCTCGCCGGCAACCCCGGCTTCAACTTGCCGCGCGCCGCCTTGGCGCAGCTTTGGGGGGCGCAGCAGTACGACAAGCTGGCCACAACACCAGACTTGGCCAGCGCGCTAACACCCGTCGAACGCAAGGTGCTGGCCGACGCCGTGCTCGACCGCTGCGACGCACTCGATGGCCTGGCTGACGGCTTGATTCAAGACACCCGCCGCTGCCAGAACGCCTTTGATTTGTCGCGCGATGTGCGCACCTGCGTCGGCGCGCGCGACGGCACCTGCCTGAGTGCCGAACAGAAAGCGGCGCTGAACAGTGTGTTCAACGGCGGCCGAGTGGATGGCGACAAGTTCTACGCCAGCTTTCCGTTCGATGCCGGCCTGGTGGGCGCCGACTGGGCAAGCTGGAAGTTTGTTTCCTCGATCACCAACCGCGACCCGGTGGCCGTGGCCTATGTCTTCCAGACCCCGCCCGCGGCCAAGGCCCTGGCCGCCGATGCGCGCGCGCTGGCCATGAATTACGACGTGGCCGCGGGCGTGCGCAACCTGAGCGCCACCGCCGCGCCATTCAACGAATCGGCCATGGCGTTCATGACGCCACCGGCTTCAGACCTGTCGCCCTTGCGCAAGCGCGGCGGCAAGATGATGGTCTACCACGGCATGAGCGATGGTGTGTTCTCTAGCGACGACAGCGTGGCCTGGTGGGAGCGGCTCAACGGCGCACATCAAGGGTCTGCGGCCGCTTTCGCAAGGCTGTACCTGGTGCCGGGCATGAACCATTGCCGCGGCGGCCCGGCCACCGACCAGTTCGACATGCTCACCTCATTGGTTGATTGGGTCGAGCGTGGCCGCGCACCCGATCGCGTCATCGCCCAGGTGCGTGGCGCCGGCAATGCGGGCGGCGCGAACACCGAGCTGCCGGCCAATTGGTCTGCCGCGCGCAGCCGCCCGTTATGCCCGTACCCGTTGGTGGCACAGTACAAGGGTGGTGACGCGGAAAGTGCCGCCAGTTTCGAATGCCGCTGAAATTTCATCAGGAAGGCCAAGGATGAAGACCGAGGATCTGATCGCGATCGACACCCACACCCATGCCGAAGTGTCGTGCCGCAACCCGTTCGACAGCTACGGTGAAGAGTACGACCGCGCGGCCGACAAGTACTTCGGCTCCGACCGGCGCCCGACCATCGACGAAACGGTGGCCTACTACCGCGAACGCAAGATCGGCCTGGTGATGTTCACCGTGGACAGCGAGGCCCAACTGGGCCGGCGGCGCATTCCGAATGAAGAGATCTGCGAGGCGGCGCAGAAGAACAGCGACATGATGATCGCCTTTGCCAGCATCGACCCGCACAAGGGCAAGATGGGCGCGCGCGAAGCCCGCCGGCTGATCGACGAACACGGCGTCAAGGGTTTCAAGTTCCACCCCACCGTGCAGGGCTTTTTGCCCTATGACCGCATGGCCTGGCCGCTGTACGAGGTGATCGCCGAATACAAGCTGCCGGCCATCTTCCACAGCGGCCATTCGGGCATCGGCAGCGGCATGCGTTGCGGCGGCGGCTTGCGGCTGCAAAACAGCAACCCCATGCTGCTGGAAGACGTGGCGATCGACTTCCCGGATATCCAGATCGTCATCGCCCACCCGAGCTGGCCCTGGCAAGATGAAGCGCTGAGCCTGGCGCTGCACAAGCCTAACGTTTGGATTGACCTTTCAGGCTGGAGCCCGAAGTACTTTCCGCCGCAGCTCATCCAGTACGCCAACACCTTGCTCAAAGACCGCATGCTGTTCGGCAGCGACTACCCGTTGATCACGCCCGAGCGCTGGATGAAAGACTTCGACGAAGCCGGCTTCAAGGACAAGGTCAAGCCGCTGATCCTGAAAGAAAACGCCAAGCGCCTGCTGGGCTTAAGCTGAAGCTGACCAAGGAAGATTGATGAACATCTTGCGTTTCTTGCCCCTGACCGTAGCGCTGGCCGCCCTGAGCGCCTGCGGCTCTATGCCCAGTTTGCCCAGCTTGGCCAACCTGCCGAAGCTGTTCGGCCCCAGCACGGCGCCCAAGGCCAGCCAGGTGGCTGACGCGGCCAAGGCCTGCGCCGCGCTGGCCGGCCACAGCGCCTTGAGCAACGTGCGCATCACCGAAGCCACGCTGGTGGCCGCGGGTAGCCAGCGCGCGCGTGAGCCCGGCAGCAACCGTGAAGTGGGCGAGCCGCTGCCCGAGCATTGCCTGGTGCGCGGGCGCATCGACGAACGCACCGGCGCCGACACCAAGCCCTACTACACCGGGTTCGAATTGCGCCTGCCCAGCGCCTTCAGCGGCCGCCTGGTCTACCAGGGCGGTGGCGGCAACGACGGTGTGCTGAACAACGCCGTGGGCCGCAACACCGGCGCCCTGGGCTGGGCCGACCACGGTCTGGCGCGTGGCTATGCGGCCGTGTCTACTGATGCCGGCCACCAATCCCCCGGGCCCGAATTCGGCCTCGACCCGCAGGCCCGCATCGAACACGCCTACCGCGCGCACGGCCGCACGGCGGCCACGGCCAAGTCATTGCTGGCCAGCTACTACGGCCGGCCGGCGGACCGCAGCTATTTCGTCGGCTGCGCGGGCGGCGGGCGCCAGGGCATGATGTTCACGCAGCGCTTCCCCGAGATGTTCGACGGCGTGGTGGCCGTGGCCCCGGCCATGCGCGTCTCAGAAGGTGCCACCATGGCCGCGGCCTGGACGGTGCAACGTTTCATGGAAGCCGCACCCAAAGGCAGCGACGGCAAACCCGTGCTGGCGCAGGCCTTGAGCGACACGCAGCTCAAGCGCGTGGCACAGGAAATTGTTGACCGCTGCGACGCCAAAGACGGCCTGGAAGACGGCCTGGTGAACGACACCACGTGCAGCATCAATGTGCATGCCCTGCAATGCCCCAGCTCGACCGAGGGCTGCCTGAGTGAAGCGCAGGCCAAGGCGCTCGATGCCGTGATGGCCGGGCCCAGCAATTCACGCGGCGCGCTGTACTTCGGCTGGCCCTGGGACCCGGGCATCGCCGACGCCGGCTGGCGCGCCTGGACGCTGGGCACGGCCACGCAAGGTGCGCCGAACGCGCGCCATGTGACGCTGATGGCCGGCGCGCTGGGCTATGAATTCGTCACCCCGCCTGATGCCACGCTGAGCACGCTGAACTTCAACTTCGAGCGCGACCCGCAGCGCATGCAGGCCTTTCACAAGGTGTATGACACGGCTGACGATGTGAAGCTCGAAGGCTTTGCCAGGCGCGGGGGCAAGCTGCTGTTCTTCCACGGCGCCGCTGACCCGATCTTCTCTGCCTTCGAAACCATGGACTACCAGCGCCGCCTGAATGCCGAACACGGCGCGGCCAAGGCCGCCGCCCTGGCACGCAGCTTCATCATCCCCGGCATGACGCATTGCGCAGGCGGCCCGGCCACCGACGCCTTCGACGGCCTGGCCGCCATCACCCGCTGGGTTGAAGAAGGCGTGGCGCCGCAGCAGGTGCTGGCCCGCGGCAGCACGGTGCGCCCGGGGCTGGAGCGGCCGCTGTGCCCGTACCCGCTGACGACGCAATACGCGGGCGGCGACAGCAAGCTGGCTTCGAGTTTTGCATGCCGCTGACGCACCCGCATCGCGCCGCCTGAGGCCCGCTCAGTGCCATCGCTGCGCCTGACATCACAGGAACCATCAAACCCATGTCACCGACGCTGCTCGCGCTGCTTGGCTTCATCTGTTGGGCCCTGTTCCTGCTCGTGTTGATGGAGGTGCTGCGGTCGAGGTTGGTCGTTAGCGGAGCCGTGCCGGCCAATGGCTTCAACCCGGAGAACTCGAACCTCTCGCCGTTCATGCAGCGCCTGGCCCGAGCGCACGCCAACTGCCTGGAAGGGCTGCCGATTTTTGGCGGCCTCATGCTGGTGGCGGTGGTGGCCGGGAAGTCTGGTGTCACCGACTCGCTGGCCACCGTGCTGCTGGGTGCCCGCATCATTCAGTCCGTCATTCACCTGGTGTCCACCTCAGCGGCAGCGGTGACCGCCCGGTTCGTCGCCTTTGCGCTGCAAATGGGTATCGCCGTGTACTGGGCGGTCAAGTTGCATGGCGCATAGGCGGTAGCCCATCGCGACCGAACCCAGCGATCGGATAAATTGGAACGTTAGAAGGTAAGCAGCGGCAATTGCGCGTCCGCTTCCTGGGCCACGGGTGGCGTACGCGAAGCCTGTGAGTGGTTGCTGTAGGTGTCCCAGGTGGGCTGATAGTCATCATTAGCCTGGTTGCCCCAAACGGCCCAACGCGGCCGGGTGCCGCGTGCAAAAAGTTCAAGGTACGGGCCGGGGCTGCATGACTCGATGAGCGAATACATCTCGTCGGGTTTGCGCGAGTGTTCGCGCTTGCGCGTGGCCAGAAAGTTGACTTGGCTGCGGCCTGGCGCCAGTGTTCTCGCGTTCTTACCTTTGACGCCAAACAAGACCAGTTCAGTGACGTTGCGGAAGTAAAACCCCACACCGCGGCCATCGGGGCCGCCGTCTTTGCGCACCTTGTGCCACACCAAATTTGTCTTGTACTGGAAACCCCAGGCCTGCAAGACCTGAATGCCTTCCAGCAGCAAGGCGTTGGGCACCCACAGGTACAGGTGCGCTGTGTCTGCAACTGTGGCCTGAACCGGCAACGCCATGAGATCGCTCAAGCCCATGGTGGCGTAGCGCGCCAGGCGCCGGTGTTCCGGTGCGACCTTTCCGGTTCGGTTCTGGAACTGCCACGGGGGGTCGGCCAGGATGGTATGAAAACGGCGTTTGCCGACGAACTGGAGCAAGTTGTTCGAGGCTGTGGACGGTGAAGGATTCATGGCGGTGAACAGTTCGCGATATGGATATGCATACAGTGCCCAATGCGCTGTGGCTTGTCAAGCGCCAAGGTAGAGCTTTGGCGAAATACCCAGAACCAGCAACGGACAGCCACCGCCGCCACCGCCGCGAACTCGCGGCAGCAGCTTGCTCATGTGCGTGGTAGACGAGCCGTAGCTGGCGCCGCGACCCAAGCCGTCGAAGATGGTTTGCAGTGCGTCACACCGCGTCACTATGACGCCCACGCTTACGGCACGAAGCTCGAACAACAGACGGAAGTTGTTGAGGTCGCGGTCATAAAACGGATCCTTGTTGTTCCACTCAATCTCGAGCGCAACCCGGTTCTTGAAGCAGTCGATGGCATGCGTAGGCGACTGGCTCGCCACACCGTCAACCATGATCTCGGTTGCGAACTTCTTCTCGTGCCAGCCGCGCGAATGAAACGCGCCGTCAATGGCCGCCGAGACCTTGGATTTGCCCCCGCCGCCTACATCGATCCAGTCGCGCCGAAGTCGGAACGCGGTCAAGACCTCGCAAATGTCAACCCACTCGGCAGGAAAGTCCTGGTTGAGGATGGCGCAGGCATGCTTCCATTCATGGACTTCGTAGTGGTCGCGAATGAAACTTGGCAGTTGTTCCGTGCCCATGGCGAACGGCAATTGTTGTTGGATTTGTGGCGGGATCGTACCTGCGCGCTGAGTGTGCCTTACGAGTGCCTGACGCGTTCGTTTGGCCAGCCGTTTGCACCATACTTGCGCCCGATGGACAACGCGCCGACAGCACCTCACCCCATGTTCCCGCGCAACGCCTGGTACGTGGCCTGCATGCCGCAGGAAATCGACGACAAGCCCTTGGGCCGTATGCTCGGCGGGCAGCGCGTGGTGCTGTACCGCGGCGCCGACGGCGCGGCTTGCGCGCTGGAAGACTTTTGCCCGCACCGCGGCGCGCCGTTGTCGCTGGGCAAGGTGGTGGAAGGGCGCCTGGTGTGCGGCTACCACGGGCTGGAAATGGGCTGTGAGGGCAAGGCGCTGGCCATGCCGGGGCAGCGGGTGCAGGGCTTTCCGGCCATCCGCAAGTTCCCACTCATCGAGGTGTTTGGTTTCGTCTGGATCTGGCTGGGCCCGCAGGAACAGGCCGATACCGCGCTGCTGCCGAGCCTGCATTGGGCCGGCAACCCGCAATGGGCCTATGGCGGCGGGCTGTATCACATCGGCTGCGACTACCGGCTGATGATCGACAACCTGATGGATCTGACGCACGAAACCTACGTCCATGTCAGCAGCATCGGGCAAAAGGAAATCGACGAAACACCGAGCAGCACGCGGGTGGAAGGCGACGAGGTCATCACCAGCCGCTTCATGAGCGGCATCGAGGCGCCGCCGTTCTGGAAAATGGCGCTGCGCGGCAACCATTTGCCCGATGACCAGTTGGTCGACCGTTGGCAGATCTGCCGCTTCACGCCGCCCAGCCATGTGATGATCGAAGTCGGCGTGGCGCTGGCTGGCCATGGCGGCCATGACGCGCCGCTGGACAAGAAGGCGTCGAGCATCGTGGTCGACTTCATCACGCCGGAAAGCGACACCTCGATCTGGTACTTCTGGGGCATGGCGCGCAACTTCCGCCCCCAAGACAAGAGCCTGACGGCGCAGATCCGCGACGGCCAGGCCAAGATCTTTGCTGAAGATCTTGAGCTGCTCGAACGCCAGCAGGCCAACTTGCTGCAGTGGCCGCAGCGCGCGCTGCTCAAGCTCAACATCGACGCCGGCGGCGTGCAGGCGCGCAAGGTCATTGAGCGGATGATTGCCGCTGAAACCACATCTTCCTGAACCTCTTGAACCTGTTGAACATGACCACTGAACAAGCCTTTGAAGTGCAACTCGGCCGGGGCGGCCGCATCATCGCCGTGCCGGCCGACAAGTCGGTGCTGCATGCCTTGCAAGACGCAGGCGTGGACTTGCCCTGTTCATGCGAGCAGGGCATTTGCGGCACCTGTTTGACGCGCGTTCTAGAAGGCACGCCCGACCACCGCGACCAGTTCCTGATGCCCGAGGAGCAGGCCGCCAACGACCAGTTCACCCCTTGCTGCTCGCGTTCGAAGTCGCCGCGCCTGGTGCTTGATCTTTGACCCATTCATCTCAATCGTTAACCAGTCATCATGACCGCACGCACCACACCCCCCTTCCGCGCCGACCACGTTGGCAGCTTCCTGCGCCCGAAGTACTTGCTTGAAGCGCGCGAGCAAAAGGCGCGCGGCGAAATCACGCCCGAGCAACTGCGCGGGGTGGAAGACCGCGCCATCACCGAGATCGTGAAGTTCCAGCAAGACGTGGGTTTGCACAGCATCACCGACGGTGAGTTCCGCCGCACCTATTTCCACCTCGACTTTCTGGAGCAACTGGGCGGCGTGAAGACCGACATCCCGGTCATCGTGAAGCGGCCCGATGGCAGCGAAGAACTGGCCCCGCCGGCCATCCTCGTCACCGGCAAGGTGCGCCATGACAAGAACATTCAGTTGGCTGACTTTGAGTATCTGAAGAGCCAGGTGGCGTCATTGGGCAAAGACGGTTTGACGCCCAAGGTGACGATTCCTTCGCCCACCATGCTGCACTTTCGCGGCGGCCGCGCCGGCATCAGCAAGGCCGCCTACCCCGAACTCGACCCGGCCTTCTATGACGACGTGGCCAAGGCCTATGGCGACGAGTTGCAAAGCCTGTTCGACGCCGGCTGCCGCTATGTGCAGATGGACGACACCAACATGGCCTACCTGTGCGACGAAAAAATGCGCGAAGCCGCGCGCCAGCGTGGCGACGACCCCAACGAGCTGCCGCACCGCTACGCCGGCTTCATCAACAAGGTGGTGGCGCACAAGCCCGCCGGCATGCAGCTTGCCATGCACCTTTGCCGCGGCAATTTCAAGAGCACGCACGCCGCTGCCGGCAACTACGAGCCGGTGGCCGAGGCGCTGCTGTCGGAAATGAATCTCGACGCGTTCTTTTTGGAGTACGACGACGAGCGTTCCGGCGACTTCCGCCCCTTGCGCTACCTGAGCAAGGGCAAGACCGTAGTGCTGGGCCTGGTGACCACCAAGTTCGGCCAGCTTGAAAGCAAAGACGTGCTGAAGCGCCGCATCGACGAAGCCGCCCGCTACGCCCCGCTCGACCAACTGTGCCTGAGCCCGCAGTGCGGCTTTTCAAGCACCGTGCACGGCAACAACATCGCCGTGGAAGACCAGCGCAGCAAACTGCGGCTGGTGGTGGAAACGGCCGCTGAAGTTTGGGGTTAACACGGCGTGCCTTGTTTGATGCGTTAGGGGTTCCTTAACGCAAAGAGGCTCGCCGCGGCGAGCCCC
>JAYUPO010000338.1:0-8956 GCA_043760085.1 Burkholderiales bacterium | reverse complement strand
GCGCGCTTGCCGCTGGCGTTGCAAGCTTTTGCCGGCCGGGCCTTGAGTCAGGCCTTGGGCCAGCCGCAAGCCGTGGCCTGTGCGCTGGGCGAGTGGCTGACCGAACCGAAGCCGAAAGTAACGTTCGAGGTGGCCGGCGAACCGGAACCGGGCAGCGGGCTGAGCCTGGATCGGCGCAGCAAGATGCTGTATGACGACGCCCACCTGTTCATCAACGGCGAAGCCTTCGAATGCGCCGGCCGCGACGCGACGCTGCTGCGCCAACTGGCCGACGAGCGCCGGCTCGGCGCTGCGCAGGCCGCCCGCCTGAGCGCGGGCGCGCGCCGCGTGGTGGCGCTGTGGGTGCAGGCAGGGTGGTTGCATGGAGACACAACATGACCCAAGCCGAGCCGCCGCTGCCGGCGTCGTTGCAAATTGACAGCGCTGCGAGCTTCCTGGCGGCGCTGAGTTGGGCCACTGAGGTGGCGTTGGCGCAGCGCGCGCGAACCATGGTCTGGGCCGACCCTTCATTCGACGACTGGCCATTGGACGACGAGGCGTTGCTGGCTGGCCTGGCGGCCTGGCTGCGCTTGCCGCTGCGCCACTTGACGCTGCTGCGCAGCGGCGGCGCGACTCTGGGCTTGCGCCACCCCAGGTTTGCGCGCTGGGGGGCGACCTGGTCGCATGCCGTGCAGTGGCGCCTGGCGCCGGCAGACGCCCTGGCGCTGCCCAGCGCGGCCTGGATCCAGGGCGCCGCCATCGTGGTGCTCGACGACCCCAGGCTTTGGCTGGGCCAGGCGCGCACGCAGCGCGCTGCCGTGCAGCAGTGGGGTGAACAGATTGACGTGGTTTTGCAACGTTCGCAGGCCGGCCCAGGCTTCACAACCCTGGGCCTGTAGCGCCAGTACAGGGAATGCACCTAGTTCGGCTAGAATGCCGGGCTGGGCTCGAATTGATTCGGGCTCTCATGATCTGCTGCGCATCACGCGTGATTCGATCGTTGCTCTCCCCCTACTAAATCGAGGATTCCTTCCATGAACAAGACTCTCCTGCTCGCCTCTTTGGTGGCCACTGTTGCGCTGGCTGCTTGCGGCAAGAAGGCTGAAACAGCTGCTCCCGCCGCCGCTGTGACCGCGCCTGTGACAGCGGCAGCGACCACTGCTGCTGCCACCGCCGCCTCGGCCGTGACCGGTGCCGCTGATGCTGCCGCTTCGGCCGCTGCCGGTGCCGCCTCGGCCGCCGCCGGTGCCGTGGCTGATGCCGCCAAAGACGCCGCTGGCAAGGCCATGGACGCTGCCAAAGACGCTGCTGCCAAGACCGTGGACGCCGCCAAGGATGCCGTCAAGAAGTGATGCTGGCGGGCCGCACGGCCCGCTCAAGCACCAAAACAAAAGCCGCCCTCGGGCGGCTTTTTCAATTCTGATCCTTGCTGATTACTTCAGCTCGCTGAGCAAAATCTCAACGATGCGTTGACCATGCTCGCCGGCTTCGGCAGCGCCCTGCGAGTTCAACACCGCCACCACCGATTTGTCGGCCTCGGCCTTGACCGAGACACGGTACTTCACGGGTGAGTTGTCGGTATCACTGCGGCCGAACAGGCGTTGGAAGATGCTGGGGTCTTCCTTGCCGGCGCTTTTTGGGTCGACGTAGCGAACGAAATACACGCCGGCTGCGCGATCGCGGTCTTCCACCGTGAAGCCACTGCGGTCCAGCGCCAGGCCCACGCGGCGCCAGGCGCGGTCAAAGTTCTCGTCAACCTGCAAGCTGGCCGCGGGGCGGCCGCTGAGCACGCGCGCGCGTGCCACCGGGGCCGCGGCCGCCGGCGTTGCGGCGCCAGTGGCCGCCACCTGGGTGCGCGGCGTGTCTTCGCGCCCACCGAGCTTGACCATCAGCCGCGTCAGCATTTCGGCTTCGAGCTGGGGGTCGTTGGCACGCGGGCGCCAGGTCGTGTTTTCCTTCAGCGCACCCACGTACACCTCTTCCATGCCGCGGTGGGTGATGAAAACGTCGCTGCCCGCACCGTTGCGCTCCACGCGAAGACGGAAGCGATCGCGCTCACTGCTCGAATACAACGAATCGAACAAGCGCCCCAGCGCTGAGCGCACGAAGTCCATCGGAATCTTGGCGCGGTTCTCGGCCCAGCTGGTTTCCATCACGCCAGCCTCGGGTGAATCGGTCACCAGATTGAAGCCCAGTTCCTGCCAGAAGCCGCGCAGTTGCGGCCACAGCCGGTCTGCCGGCAACGGCACATTCAGCCAACGCTGGTTGCCGTCGCGTTCGATCTTCATCGCACCCAACGTGGCCGGCGCCACCACGGCGGCAGCGGCGGCCACGGGCGCAGCCGTAGCCACGGCCTGGCCGCTGGCGCTGACGCTGCCGCCCTGCACCTGGAAACGGCTTTCGCGCGCAAGTTGGGTCAGGTCGGGCGGCACATCAAGCGCGGCGGTCTTGGTCGCACCGCTGCGATAGTCGACCTTGTCGCCGCCAAGAAAGTTCTCGACGGTGGAGCAGCCTGTCAGGCACAACGCGGCGGCCAAGGGCAGCGCAGCCAGGCGCGGGAAGGGGCGGGCAAAACGGGGTCGGTTCACGTGCGGGGTGCTCCAGCGCGGCGCAGGGCCGCGCACAAGAAGTTGTGATGGTTCAACGCAGGCCGGCCAGCGCCATGGCGTCGGCCACGCGGGCCTGGCCGGCGGCGGTCAACGCCACGATGGGCAGCCTGCTCGCGGCCGTGCACAAGCCCAGTTTGGCCATGGCCCATTTGGTGGGGGCGGGGCTGGGCTCGCAGAACAGTGCGCTGTGCAGTTCGAGCAAGCGCAGGTGAATCTCGGCGGCGCGCCGGGCCTGGCCTTCCATGGCGGCCGTGCACAGCTCATGCATCAGGCGCGGCGCCACATTGGCGGTAACGCTGATGTTGCCGTGGCCGCCCAGCAGCATCAGTGCCACGGCCGTGCCGTCATCGCCCGAATAGACGCAAAAACCTTTGGGCGCGTGCTTGATGAGCTGCGCGCCGCGTTCGATGTCGCCGGTGGCGTCTTTGATGCCCACCACGCCGGGCACTTGAGCCAGGCGCATCGTGGTTTCAAACTGCATATCGGCCACCGTGCGGCCGGGCACGTTGTACAGCACCACCGGCAGATCCACCGCCTCGGCAATGGCCTTGAAGTGCTGGTAGATGCCTTCCTGCGACGGCCGGTTGTAGTAGGGCACCACCTGCAGGCTGCACGCGGCGCCCACCTGCTTGGCGAAGCGCGTGAGTTCGATGGCTTCAGACGTGGCATTGCCGCCCGCCCCGGCCATGATGGGCACGCGAGCGGCAGCATGCTCAACGCTGACGCGGATGATTTCGCAGTGTTCTTCAACGCTGACCGTGGGCGACTCGCCCGTGGTGCCGACCACGACGAGGCAGGCCGTGCCTTCGGCGATGTGCCAGTCAACGAGCTTGCGCAGGCCGGGATAGTCGATGCTGCCGTCTTCAAGCATCGGCGTGACCAGCGCGACGAGACTGCCAAGAATGGGTGTCATGAGAATGATCCAGGGAATCGGCTGATTTTAGGCCAACGCCGCACGCACCGGCCCGGCCGCCGCGGGGTCGAACGCCAGCGCCGCAATGCGCTGCACAAAGCGCGGTGGGTTGGCCAAATAGCCGTCTTCGAAGGCCACCACACGCAGGCCTTGCGCGGCTTCAAGCAACTCACCCGGGCGCAGCAAGAAGTCAGGTCTTGATGGCCGCCCGACGGTTTCGTTGCCCTGCGCAAAAGTTTCATACAACAGCACGCCGCCGGGCGTTAATGCGGCGAGCAGCCGCGGCAGCAGTGGGCGCCACAGGTAGTTGATGACGACGACGGCATCGAAGCGCCGGTCACCCAGGAGCCAGGGCGCGCCTTCGAGATCGGCCACGATGATTTCGGCCTGGCCGTGCAGTGGCGCCAGCGCGGCGGCGTCGCGGTCCACGCCGGTGACCTTGAAGCCGGCCTGGCTGAACCAGCGCACATGGCGCCCGCTGCCGCAGGCCACGTCCAGCACCGTGCCGCCCGGGGCAATGAGTGGCGTGAAACGCGTGACCCAAGGCGACGGCGCGGCAAGGTCGGCGTGATCCATCAGAAGCAAGCCCAGAAACGCACTGCCAGGTCCACCGCCAAGTGCGGGTTCAAGTAGGCAGCGAACACCGCGCCCAGGGCCAGGGCGCCCAGCGCCCAGCCCAGCAGATGCTTGTGCCGCGCCGTCATGCCGGCTGCGCCCGCAGCAGCGGCGTTTCGCGCACCGGCAGGTTGGCCAGGAAGGCGAACACGCCCAGGGCGATGGCCAGGCCCCAGACCACGTCGTAGCTGCCGTACACCTGGTACAGCCGCCCGCCCAGCCACGCGCCCATGAAGGCGCCAAGCTGGTGGCTCAGGAAGACAAAGCCGCCGAGCATGGACATGTACTGCACGCCGAAAATTTGCGCCACCACAGTATTCGTGGGCGGCACCGTTGACAGCCACAGCAGCCCCATCCCCGCGGCAAAGAGGTACACACTCGAAGGCGAGATGGGCGCCAGCACGAAGGCCGCTATCACCGCCGCGCGCAGCAGGTAGATGGCCGCAAGAATGCGCGGCCGCGGCAGGCGCTCGCCGAGCACGCCCACGCCATAGGTGCCGATCACGTTGAACAGGCCAATCAGCGCCAGCGCCGTGGCCGCCACCTCGGGTGCGAGGCCCTTGTCTTTCAGGTAGCTGGGCATGTGCACGCCGATGAAGACCAACTGGAAACCGCAGACAAAGTAGCCCGCCGTGAGCCAGCGAAAACTCTTGTTGGCAAAGGCTTCGCGCAGCGCCGAGCCCACGCTTTGCTGGAACGTGCCCTGCGCAGCCTGCGGTTTTTCATTTAACCCCAGCGCCAGCGGCAACATGACCAACGCCAGCACGCCCAGGATGATCAGCGCCTGCTGCCAGCCAAAGTGGCTGATCAGGCTGTTTTCCACCGGCACCATCAGGAACTGGCCGAACGAGCCGGCCGCGGCCACCAGGCCCATCGCCCAGGAGCGTTTGGCCGCATCCACATTGCGCGCAATGACGCCGAAGACCACGGCGTAAGTGGTGCCGGCCTGGGCCAGGCCCACCATCACGCCGGCCGTCAGCGCAAAGCCTGTGCTGCTGCTCACATTGGCCATGGCCACCAAGCCCGCGGCATAGAACAACGCGCCCGCCCACAACACGCGCATGGCACCGAAGCGGTCCGCCACCATGCCGGCCACGGGCCCGGCCAAACCCCAGGCCAGGTTCTGGATGGCCATGGCCAGCGAGAAGGTTTCGCGCGTCCAACCGCGTTCGATGGTGATGGGCTGCAGCCACAGCCCGAAGCCATGACGGATGCCCATTGACAGGGTGACCACCAGCGCGCCGCACAGCAGCAATTGGCTCAGAGGCATGCGCCCGGGCGTTGCGGCTTGCGTGGTGTTCATGGCCGGAACTCTACCGCCTGGCCGTTGGCGGCCCGCGGCGCGGGGTGAACTCGCTACAGTGCCGCCCAAAGTGGAGACCGCGATGAAGGTGCTTGTCCTGGGCAGCGGCGTGATCGGCACGACCGCCGCCTACTACCTCGCCCGCGCCGGGCACGAGGTACAGGTGCTTGATCGCCAGGCCGGCCCGGCGCTGGAAACCAGCTTCGCCAATGCCGGCGAAATCTCGCCCGGCTATTCGGCGCCCTGGGCCGGCCCGGGCGTGCCGCTAAAGGCCATCAAGTGGATGCTGATGGCGCACAGCCCCTTGGTCATTTGGCCCATGCTGGACCCCGCCATGTGGCGCTGGGGGCTGGCCCTGCTGGCTAACTGCACCGAGCGTGCGTATGCCTTGAACAAGAGCCGCATGGTGCCGCTGGCCGAATACAGCCGCGACTGCTTCAAGGCCTTGCGCGCTGAAACCGGCATCAGCTATGACGACCGCGCCATGGGCACGCTGCAGCTCTTTCGCACGCAAAAGCAGCTCGACGGCACCGGCAAGGACATCGACGTGCTGAAGCAATACGGCGTGCCCTATGAGTTGCTCGACCGCGCCGGCTTCGTTCGTGCCGAGCCGGCGCTGGCGCTGACGCAGCAGAAGTTCGCCGGTGCGCTGCGCCTGCCGGGAGATGAAACGGGCGACTGCTTCAGCTTCACCCAGCAGTTGGCCGACATGGCACGTGCCCTGGGCGTGCGCTTTCACTTCAACACGCCCATCGACGCCATGGAAGCCGAAGGCGGCCGCATCACCGCCGTGCGCACAGCCCAGGGCCGCTTCACGGCGGATCGCTATGTGGCCGCGCTGGGCAGCAGCACGCCCTTGCTGCTCAAGCCGCTGGGCTTGAGGCTGCCGGTGTACCCGGTGAAGGGCTATTCGATCACCGTGCCCATCACCCATGCCGCCGGTGCGCCTGAATCCACCGTGATGGACGAAACGCACAAGGTGGCGGTCACGCGCCTGGGCAACCGCATCCGCGTGGGCGGTACGGCTGAACTGGCCGGTTATGACCTGCGCTTGCGCGAAGCCCGGCGCGGCACGCTGGAGCATGTGGTGACCGACCTGTTTCCCACCGGCGGCGATGTGTCCAAGGCCAGCTTCTGGTGCGGCCTGCGGCCGATGACCCCCGACGGCACGCCCATCGTCGGCGCCACGCATCTGCCCAACCTGCTGCTGGCCACCGGCCACGGCACCCTGGGCTGGACCATGGCCGCAGGCACCGGCCGCGTGCTGGCGGACTTGATTTCAGGGCGCCAACCCGACATCGACATCAGCGGTTTGAACCTCGCGCGTTATCACGAAAACACGCGCTGACTCGCGCCGAAGCGGCCAAGAGTGCCTGCCTAGAATCCGCCGCCATGGCCACCAAGCAAGGCGTTTACGCAGAGAGTTCGATCCGTGTCCTGAAGGGCCTGGAGCCCGTGCGCCAGCGCCCGGGCATGTACACCCGCACTGACAACCCGCTGCACGTGGTGCAGGAAGTGATCGACAACGCCGCCGATGAATGCCTGGCTGGCCACGGCGCACGCATCGCGCTCACCGTGCATGCCGATGGCGCGGTGAGCGTGGACGACGAAGGCCGCGGCATCCCCTTTGGCCTGCACCCCGAAGAAGGCGTGTCGGTGCTGGAAATCGTCTACACCCGGCTGCATGCCGGCGGCAAGTTCGACAAGGGCGGCGCCTCGGCGTACAGCTTTTCAGGCGGCCTGCACGGCGTGGGTGTGAGCGTGACGAATGCGTTGGCCAAGCGGCTGGAAGTGACGGTCTGGCGCGAAGGCCAGGTGGCCAGCCTGGTGTTTGCCGGCGGCGATGTGGTGGAGCCGCTGAAGCTGCGCAAACTCGCCACGGGCGAGCGCAAGCAAGGCACGCGCGTGCGGGTGTGGCCCGACCCGAAATACTGCGACTCACCCGACCTGCCGCGCCACGACCTGACCCACCGGTTGCGCAGCAAGGCGGTGCTGCTGCCGGGCGTGAGCGTGACATTAACGATTGAAAAGACTGGCGAGACGCAGACCTGGGCCTACCAAGGCGGCCTGCGCGACTACTTGAGCCAGGGCCTGGCCGCTGACGCCGTGATTCCGCTGATCGAAGGCGCGCAATACGCCAGCGGCAACGAAACCGAAAACTTCGCTGAAGGCGAGGGCGCGGCCTGGGTGTTGGCCTTCACCAGCGAAGGCGCGGTGCTGCGCGAAAGCTATGTCAACCTGATTCCCACCGTGGCCGGCGGCACGCATGAATCGGGTTTGAAAGACGGCCTGTTCACGGCGGTGAAGGGCTTCATCGAACTGCACTCGCTGCTGCCCAAGGGCGTGAAGCTGATGCCCGAAGACGTGTTCTCGCGCGCCAGCTTTGTGCTCAGTGCCAAGGTGCTCGACCCGCAGTTCCAGGGCCAGATCAAGGAACGTCTGAACAGCCGCGACGCGCTGCGCCTGGTGTCTGCTTATGTGCGTCCGGCGCTGGAACTGTGGCTCAGCCAGCATGTGGAGCATGGCAAGAAGCTGGCCGAGCTGGCCATCTCACAGGCACAGACGCGCCAGCGCGCGGCGCAGAAGGTTGAAAAACGCAAGGGCTCGGGCGTGGCCGTGTTGCCCGGCAAGCTTACTGATTGCGAAAGCCGCGACATCGCCTTGAACGAACTGTTCTTGGTGGAAGGCGACTCCGCCGGCGGCAGCGCCAAGATGGGGCGCGACAAGGAAACGCAGGCCGTGCTGCCGTTGCGCGGCAAGGTGCTCAACGCCTGGGAAGTGGAACGCGACCGCATCTTTGCCAACAACGAAATTCACGACATGGCCGTGGCCATCGGCATCGACCCGCATGGCGTGAACGACACGCCCGACTTTTCCGGCTTGCGCTACGGCAAGGTCTGCATCCTGAGCGACGCTGACGTGGATGGTTCGCACATCCAGGTGCTGCTCATCACGCTGTTCTTTCGCCACTTTCCCCAACTCATCGAACGCGGCCATGTGTACGTGGCCAAGCCGCCGCTGTTTCGCGTGGACGCACCCGCGCGCGGCAAGAAGCCGGCGGCCAAGATCTATGCGCTCGATGATGGTGAACTGCATTCCACGCTCGACAAACTGCGCAAAGAAGGCGCGCGCGCTGATTCATGGACCATCAGCCGCTTCAAGGGCCTGGGCGAAATGAGCGCTGAGCAGTTGTGGGAAACCACGCTCAACCCCGAGACGCGCCGCCTGCTGCCGCTGGCCTATGGCGAGCTTGATTTCGCAGCGACCACCTTGTCACTCACCAAGCTCATGGGCAAGGGCGAAGCCGCGGCGCGGCGTGAATTGATGGAGTTGCATGGCGACGAGGTGGAAGTCGATGTCTGAGGCCGCCTTGCCTGCGGCCATGCCCCCACTGCGCCTGCGCCCCACCATGCTGTCTGACCTGGCCTTTGTGCAGACGGTGGAAACCGATGCGCGCAACCTGCCGTTCATCACGCCGTGGGAGCGCACCCAGCATGAGGGCGCGGTGCGCTTCCCCGACTTTCGCCACTTCATCGT
>JAYUPO010000337.1:0-8970 GCA_043760085.1 Burkholderiales bacterium | reverse complement strand
GGGCTGGCACGCCTTTCGCTCATGTAGGTCTGTCCCCTCCCCCAACTGCCAAAGAAAGCACCCCATGAAGCGCATCCAAAAAGGTTTCACCCTGATCGAACTGATGATCGTCGTGGCGATCATCGGCATCCTGGCCGCCATCGCGCTGCCGGCCTACCAGAACTACATCCGCAAGGCGGCGTACAGCGAAGTGGTTTCGGCCATCACGCCGTACAAGCTGGCCGTTGATGAATGCTTCAGCAACACCTCGGCGCTGGCTGATTGCGATGCCGGCGCCAATGGCGTGCCCGCTGCCCCCACCGCCGTGACCACCGGTGGCTTCAACACCCTGACCGTGGCCGATGGCGTGATCACCGCCACCCCCAACGCCGTCAAGGGCATCCTGGCCACCGACACCTGCGTCATGACGCCGTTGGCCGACGCCAACGCCCGCCTGCAGTGGACCTACACCGGTGCCTGCACGACCAAGGGCTTCGTGAAGAACTGACGCGCCACGGCGCCGCGACCCAAGCCCGCTTCGGCGGGCTTTTTCATGGGAGCCCGCTTCGGCGGGCTTCTTCATGGCAAACCGCTTCGGCGGGCTTTTTTCATGGCGCCAGCTTCAGCAGGCTTCGTCCATGCTCTCCCGCTACTCCCCCAGCACCAACCCCTCGCGCCGCGGGTCGGCGCCGCCGCGCCAGCCCTGGCCGTGGCGCTGAATGGCCTGCACGCCACTGGGCAGTTGAAGCTCGACGATGCCGTGGCCCCGCGCTTTCAGTGCCGCCACGGTGCTGGCCGGAAAGCGCGCGGCCTCCAGCAGCAGCGGCCCACCCAGACCAGCGAAGTTCGGCAGTGCCACGGCCTGCTGCGGGCTCAGGCCCCAGTGCAGCGTGCCCAGCAATGTCTTGGCGGTGAAGTGGATGATCAATGCGCCACCCGGCGAGCCCAGGCTCATCACCAGACGGCCGTCACGCCGATCGAACACCAGCGTGGGGCTCATGCTGGAACGCGGCCGCTTGCCGGGCTGCACCCGGTTGGCCACCGGCCGGCCTTGCTCATCGGCGGGTGCAAACGAAAAGTCGGTTAACTGGTTGTTGAGCAGGAAGCCACCCGGCAGGCCGGTGCCGCCATCGCTCATGATGCGCGAGCCGAAGGCGGTTTCGATGCTGCTGGTCATGGCCACGGCCCGGCCCTGGCCATCGACGATGCTGAGGTGGCTGGTGCCGGCTTCGGGTTGCTCGAGTTGGCGGCCCTGGGCCTGTGGCAAGACGCCGGGCGTGCCCGCCGGCGCAAACCGCATGCTGTGCGGGCCGACGAGCGCTGCGCGCTGCTTGAGGTAGGCGCTGCCCAGTAGCGTGCTCCAGTCGCTACCCGGCGCCGCCACGAATGCCGGGTCGGCCACGTACTGGGCACGGTCGGCAAAGGCCAGACGCGAGGCTTCGGCGTAGTGGTGCAGCCAGGCCTCGCCCGGCACTCCGGCCGTCAAACCGGGCTCGATTTGCGCGTGGTGCAGCAGGCCCAGGATCTGCATGATCGCCAGGTGGCCTGAAGCGGGTGGCGGCATGCCGCAGACGCGATAGTTCGTCAACCAGTCTGTACACAGGGCTGTGCGCTCGATGCTGCGGTAACCATTCAGGTCAGCCAGGCTCAGTGGCCCGGGGGCGCGGGCCTGGCCGCTCACCTGGCCGCTCACCTGGCCGCTCACTTGGCCGCTCACTTGCACGTTCACCCTGGCCACGATGTCCGCCGCCACCGGGCCTTCATGCAAGGCCGCGCTGCCGCGCTGCGCCAAGGCCGCCAGCACTTGGGCCAGGGCCGGGTTGCGCAGGCGGTGGCCCACCGGCCAGGGCTGGCCGCCGGCATCGAAGTACAACGCCGCGGCGCGCGCATCCTGCTTCAGCCCCGGCTCGGCGCGCAGCATCGCGTGCAGCCGCGGGCTGAGCGCAAAGCCCTCGCGCGCCAGCGCCAGGGCGGGCTCGAACAGCCGCGCCCACGGCAAGCGGCCGTGCGCCTGGTGCGCAGCTTCCAGCATGCGCACCGCGCCGGGCACGCCCACGGCGCGGCCACTGCCCACTGCCGCGGCAAAGGGCATGGGCCGGCCATCAGCTTGCAGGAACAGGCGTTCAGTGGCCGCGGCCGGCGCCGTCTCGCGGCCGTCGTAGGCCTGCACCTGCTGGCCGTTCCAGTGCAGCATGAAAGCACCACCACCGATGCCACTGGACTGCGGCTCCACCAGCGCCAGCACCATCTGCACCGCCACGGCAGCGTCCACGGCCGAACCGCCGGCTTGCAGGATCTGCAACCCGGCCTGCGTGGCCAGCGGGTGCGCGGCGGCCACCATGAAGCGGCTGGCCGTGACCTCGGGCTTGTCTAGCCAACCCGATGCCGCCTCGGGCTGCACTGGCGGTGCAGGCGGCGCGGTCGGGGCATGCAGTGGCTGCGCGCAAGCGGCCAGCAGCGCGGGCACGGCCAGCAGGCTTGGCCAGCGTGGGCCCGGGCGGCAATACACGGCGCGGGCCGGCGTGGCTACTTCAGCGGCACACCCGTCTTGGCCTGAACTTCATCGCGCGTGACACCGGCCGCCAGCTCAACCAGCTTCAGCCCTTCAGGCACGACATCGAACACGCCCAGGTCGGTGATGACGCGGTCGACCACCGCTTTGCCGGTGAGCGGCAGCGTGCACTGCGGCAGGATCTTCAAATCAAAGCCGCCATCCTTGCGCCGCGCCACATGCTCCATCAGCACGATGACGCGCTTCACGCCGGCCACCAGGTCCATCGCGCCGCCCATGCCCTTGACCATCTTGCCCGGGATCATCCAGTTGGCCAGGTCGCCTTTTTCGCTGACCTGCATGGCGCCCAGGATCGACAGGTTGATCTTGCCGCCGCGGATCATGGCGAAACTGTCGTGGCTGCCGAAGATGCTGCTGCCCTTGATGGTGGTGACGGTCTGCTTGCCGGCGTTGATGAGATCGGCATCGACCTCGTCTTCGGTGGGGAAGGCGCCGATGCCCAGCATGCCGTTCTCGCTTTGCAGCCAGACCTCGATGTCGCTGCGCACATGGTTGGCCACCAGCGTGGGCAGGCCGATGCCCAGGTTGACATAGAAGCCGTCTTGCAATTCGTGCGCCGCACGGGCGGCCATTTGTTCTTGGGTCCAGGGCATGATCAGACTCCCTTTTTCTCTGAAATGGTGCGCTTCTCGATACGCTTTTCGGGCTTGCTGTTGAGCACGATGCGCTGCACGTAAATGCCGGGCAGGTGGATGTCGTCGGGCGCCAGTTCGCCCACTTCCACCACATGCTCCACTTCAACGATGCACAGCTTGCCGGCCATGGCCGCAGCCGGGTTGAAGTTGCGCGCCGTCAGGCGAAAACGCAGGTTGCCCGATTTGTCGGCCACATGGGCTTTCACCAGCGCCACATCGGGCACCAGCGCGCGTTCCATGACATAGGTTTCACCGTCGAATTCGCGCAGTTCCTTGCCTTCGGCCACCACGGTGCCCACACCGGTCTTGGTGAAGAACGCCGGGATGCCGGCGCCGCCGGCGCGCAGCTTCTCGGCCAGCGTGCCCTGCGGGGTGAATTCGAGTTCGAGTTCACCGGCCAGGTACTGGCGCTCGAATTCCTTGTTCTCGCCCACGTAGCTGGAGATCATGCGCTTGATCTGCCGCGTTTCCAGCAACTGGCCCAGGCCGAAGCCATCAACGCCGGCGTTGTTGGAAATGACGGTCAGGTTCTTCACGCCGGTGTCGCGCAGCGCCGCGATTAACGCTTCAGGTATGCCACACAGGCCGAAGCCGCCGACGGCGAGCAACTGGCCATCCTTCACCACCCCTTGCAGGGCGGCGGCGGCGCTGGGAAAGACTTTGTTCATGGGTTCTCACCTTGTGAAAATCGCATTGGCGAATCGAAGCGGCGCGAGCGTACTACGTAACGCCATACGTAGCCAGTACGTAAAATTGACTATCCCGCCTTTCACCGCAAACCTGTCACCCCCAGCCTGCGCGCCGCGTGCGCCACCCGCCATGACCGAACCGCTGCCCAATGACCTGCCCCCTGTGAACCTGGCCCCTCTGCACGAAACCTTGAACACGCTGCTCGCGCCCTGGGTACGCGAACTGGGCTTGCAGCTCGTTGCCGCCACGCCCGGTGAAGTGACGCTGGCGCTGCCGCTGGCGGACAAACACATCCACGCCGGCGGCGTGCTGTGCGGCCAGACCATGCTGGCCGCGGCCGACACGGCGATGCTGCTGGCCATCATCAGCCAGCTCGGCAGCTTCAGGCCCATGACCACGGTGCAGTTGCAAACCAGTTTCCTTCGCCCCGTGGCCGCGGGCAGTGGTCCGGCCAAGGTGGTGGGCCGCGTGCTGCGAATGGGCAAGAACCTGGTCTACGGCGAGGTGGAACTGTTCAGCGCCACGGGCCAGCTGGCGGCGCATGCCACCAGCACCTATGCCTTGATCTGAATGCGGCTTGAGCGCAAGTTGAGCGCAGGTTGAGCATGACACTCGAACTCGACTACCGCACCGCGTTCGAGCTGGCACCCATTGGTCTGGTGCTGTCGCGCAACCGGCAGATCGTGGCGGCCAATCGCCTGTGCAGAGAGATGTTTGGGGCCGAAGCCGAAGCACTCATCGGCAAGTCCTTCGAATTGCTGTACCCCACGCCGGCCGAGTTTGAACGCACCGGCGCGCGCATTGCCGCCAGCCTGGACCGCAGCGGCCGCTACGAAGACGAGCGTGTGATGAAGCGGCTGAGCGGGCCGCGTGCGGGCGAGCTGTTCTGGTGCCGCGTGAGCGGGCGCGCGCTGGACCCGCGCGCACCGCATGCCGCGGGCATCTGGGCCTTCGAAGACCTGTCTTCGCAGCGTGCGCTGAAGCTCGACCTCACGCCGCGCGAACGCGAGATCGCCGCGCTGCTGATTGAAGGCCTGACGAGCAAGTTGATCGGCAAGAAGCTGCTGATCAGCCCGCGCACGGTGGACGTTTACCGCGCACGGCTGATGCGCAAGGTGGGCGCGGCCAGCACGCCGGAGCTGGTGAACAAGCTGCTGAAGGCTTGAGCTTCACTCAATGATCGCGCGCAGCCAATCGGGTAGCGGCACCGAGCGGCCCTTGGGAAAGTCCACCCACACCGTGGTGGCGCCGCCGCTGGCATAGATGGTGCCCGGTTCGCCTTCGCGTTCCAGCGTGACGTAGGTTTCAAAACTGGTTCGCCCGGGTTGCGCCACATAGTGCCTGGCCCGCACCGTGCCTGGAAATTCCAGTTGCTTGGTGAAGTTGCAGAAGGCGTTGACGATGACCGGGCACTCGCCGTTCGGGTGGGACACCGCGCCAATGCTTTGCAACCAATCGAGCCGCACCACTTCCATGTAGCGAAAGTAGATGGTGTTGTTGACATGGCCCATGGCGTCCATGTCGCCCCAACGGATCGGGATCAGGCTTTCGTGAACCAGCTTCTTGATGGCGGGCAGGTCGAATCGCATGGTGGGTCAAGGTTGCGGGCCAATGCCCAGTTCACGCGCCATGTGCTGCACCAGCGCATTCAAACGTTCCAGATCAGCCGCCTGGCGGTTCAGCTCGGCCTTCAGCGCGCCCAGCTCAGACAAGCTGACCCCTTGCTCGGCCGCGCCTGATGCGAACGACTCCTGCGCCACCGCACCGCACAGCAGGTGTGCCCAACGCGCCTCGCGCGCACCCGGCGCACGCGCCAGCTTCACCACCCTGGCCGGCTCCTTGGTGGCCAGCTCATCCAGGAAGGCTTCAACGGATGAGATGTCGGCAAAACGGTGCAGCCGCTCGCTGTGCAGCCGCAACTCGGCCGAGGTCTGCGGCCCACGCAACATGAGCGTGGCCAGCAGCGCCACCGATTGCGACGGCACGCCCAGCACGCGGCCCACGTTGTGCTCGAAGCGCGGCACGCGGCCGCTGCTGCCTTCAAACACCAGGCTCAATGCGCGCAGGTTGTCCAGGGTGGCGAGCACTTCATCGTCGCTGGCGTTCAGTACCGGCTCGCGCGCCGTCTTCTGGTTGCAGCCCATCACCAGCGCATTCAGCGACAGCGGGTAGCTGTCAGGCACGGTGTGCTGCTTTTCAACCAGCACACCAAGCACCCGCGCTTCAAGCGGTGACAGCACCCGCAATGTCATGCTGCCTCAAACCCCATAACCATCGTCAGCCGAAATCACCGCCCCGTTGATGAAGCGGCTTTCGTTGGCGCACAGCATCATCAGCGCTGAATCCAGATCAGCCGGTTCGCCCACGCGCTTGCGCGGCAACATGTTCACCAACTTGCGGCCCGCCTCGGTTTGCCAATGCTCGTGGTTGATTTCGGTGTCGATGTAGCCCGGGCACAGCGCGTTCACATTGATGCCGTAACGCCCCCATTCCAGCGCCATGGCGCGCGTCATGTGCACCACCGCGGCCTTGCTCATGGCGTACACGCCGATTTGCGAGACCACGCGCAACGCGGCCATTGACGCCACGTTGACGATGCGCCCGCCGGTGAAGGTGCCGGGTGCCGCGCCGCGCGAGCGCGCGATCATGCGCTTGCCCACCTCTTGCGCCACGAAAAACGCGCCGCGGGTGTTGGTGTTCATGATGTGGTCGTAGTCGTCGGGCGTCACGTCCACCAGCTTGTGCGAGGCGCCGACGCCGGAGTTGTTGACCAGGATGTCGATCGTGCCCATTTCGGTCTCGGCATGCGCCACGGCCGAGCTGATGCTGTCGCGATCCGTCACGTCCAGCTCCACCACGTGGGCGTCGCCGCCTTCGGCCTCCAGCTCGGCGCGCAGCGTCTTCAGCCGCTCCATGCGGCGTGCGGCCAGCACCACCCCGGCACCGGCGCGTGACAGCGTGCGCGCGAACTGCGCACCCAGCCCGCTGGAGGCACCGGTGACGAAGGCCACGCGGCCGGAAAGATCAATGTCATAGCTCATGGGGTTGCTCGTTGGTTGTAGCGGGGCCAGCGGCCTGAGCCGGCGAAGATAGCATGACGCATCCACCATCAAACCTCAAACTGCACCGCCATGCCCAGCCAGAGCGCCCTGTTCCAACCCCTTGTCCTGCGCAACCTGCAGTTGACCAACCGCATCGTCGTTTCGCCGATGTGCCAATACTCGGCCGAGCAAGGTTGCGCCACCAACTGGCACTTGATTCACCTGGGTCAACTGGTGCAAGGCGGCGCGGCCTTGACCTTCATCGAAGCCACGGCCGTGAGCGCTGAAGGCCGCATCACGCCAGGCTGCCTGGGGTTGTATGACGATGCCTGCGAAGCCGCGCTGGCACACGTGCTGCGCGCGATTCGCCCTCATGCGCAAGGCGCCATCGGCATGCAGATCGGCCACGCCGGGCGCAAGGCCAGCAGCGCCGCACCCTGGCTGGGCGGGCAACAGATCGCCTTGTCCGACGGCGGCTGGCAGGCGCTGGCGCCCAGCGCCGTGCCGCACCGCGAAGGCGAGCAGGCCCCGCGCGCCATGACCGATGCCGACCTGGCCAAGCTGTTGGCCGACTTCGTGGCCACCACGCAGCGCGCGGCACGCCTGGGCCTGGACGCCCTGGAGTTGCACGCCGCGCACGGCTACTTGCTGCACGAATTCCTGTCGCCCGTTTCCAACCATCGAGATGACTCTTACGGCGGCGGCCTGGCCCAGCGCATGCGGGCGCCATTGCAGGTGTTCGATGCGGTGCGCGCCGCCTGGCCAGCGCACAAGCCTTTGGGCGTTCGCATCTCGGCCACCGACTGGCTGGAACACACCGGCCAGCCGAGCTGGACGATTGACGATTCCATCGCCTTCGCCCAGGAATTGAAGGCGCGCGGCTGCGACTGGATCGATGTGTCCTCGGGCGGCATTTCGGGCCAGCAGCGCATCGCGCTGAAGCCGGGCTATCAGGTGCACCTGGCTGAACAAGTCAAGCGCGCGCTGAACATGCCGGTGATGAGCGTGGGCCTGATCACCGAGCCGCAGCAAGCCGAAAGCATCGTGGCCAATGGCCAGGCCGACCTGGTGGCCTTGGCGCGTGGCATCTTGTGGAACCCGCATTGGCCTTGGCGCGCCGCGGCCGAATTGGGTGCACAGCTCACGCCGCCGCCGCAATACGCGCGCGCCGCGCCACGGGAGCATGCACAGGCCCTGAACACAAAGGGCTTCGGCATGCGTTGAAGTGCAGTTCAGGCCGGCACGGCCGCGAGCAACTGCCCGCCGCCAAAACTGCCCTGCACCGGCGCCACCCCGCCCGGGCGCACGCGCACCGCGCAGTACTTGAATTCAGGAATCTTGGCGAACGGGTCGAGCGCGGCGTTGGTGAGCTTGTTGATCGCTGCTTCGTAGTAGCAAAACGGCACGAAGACGGCGCCGCGCGGCGTGCCGTCATCGGCCCGGGCGTACAGCGTGACCGCACCGCGGCGCGATTCGATGCTCACCAGGTCACCGGGCAATGCGCCCAGGGCGGCCAGGTCGAGCGGGTGGATCAGGGCCGTGGGGTCGGGCTCCAGGGCATCGAGCACCGAGGCGCGCCGCGTCATGCTGCCGGTGTGCCAATGCTCGAGCTGGCGCCCGGTGATCAGCACCATGGGGTATTGCGCGTCGGGCCGCTCGTTGGCCGGGATGATGTCGGCCGGCACGAAGCGCGCGCGGCCGCCTTCACGCGGGAAGTCTTCCGTGAAGACCACGCTTTGGCCCGGGTCGCCTTCCTGCACGCAGGGGTAGGTCACCGCATGCTCGCGCTCCAAGCGCTCCCAGGTGATGCCGCCGATGCTGTGCATGGTGTGGCGCATCTCGTCAAACACCTCGCTCACGTGGCCGTAGCTCCAGCCGCAGCCGAGCTGATTGGCAATCTGTTCGATGATCCACAAGTCTTGCCGCGCATCGCCGGGTGGCGGCACGGCCTGGCGGCCGAGTTGCACCAGACGATCGGTGTTGGTGAACGTGCCGGTTTTTTCCGGGAACGCGCTGGCGGGCAAGATCACATCGGCCAGGTAGGCGGTTTCGG
>JAYUPO010000336.1:0-3458 GCA_043760085.1 Burkholderiales bacterium | reverse complement strand
GTGAGCAGCAGGATGAAAACCTGATCAGGCAGGATGCGCACGCCGGGCAGCATCTCAATGGTCATCTGCAACTCGCGCGTGTAAAAGCGCGACTCATGGCCCCATAACAGCACGATCAAGTGGCGCAGCACCAGGCCGATGCCGAATGAGGCAAACACCATGGTGAGGTGGTGCGCGCCGCTGCGGCGCAGGCGGCGGAAGACCAAAGCGTCGATCTGCCAGGCCAGCACGCCGGTGGCCACGGCCGCGGCCAGCGCGGCCAGCAACAGCGGCCAGCCGAACGACAAGCCCACTGTCGGGCTGCCGGCACCGATGAACCCCACCGCCAGCAGCGTGAGGTAGCCGCCCCAGGTCAACAGCTCGGCATGCGCGAAGTTGGCAAAACGCATGATCTGCATGGTGAACGACACGCCAATGGCGCCCAGCGCAATCACTGCGCCGGTGAACACGCCGTCAGCCAGCGCTTGCGCGATCATGGCGCCACCCCGCTCGCTGCCATGCCGCCCAAAAAGGCCGCGGCCACGGCCGGATTGCCGAGCAAATCCTGCGCCGCACCTTGCATGCGGTTGCGGCCCTCGGCCAACACATAACCGCGGTCTGAATGGCGCAGCGCGCCCTTGGCGTTTTGCTCCACCATCAACACCGCCACGCCCTGCGCGGCCAGCTCGCGCACGCGCGCGAACACCTCGGCCACCAACAGGGGCGCCAGGCCGGCGCTGGGTTCGTCCAGCACGATGAGTGCCGGGTTCGTCATCAAGGCGCGCGCAATGGCCAGCATTTGCCGCTGCCCGCCAGACAAAGTGCGCGCGCGATCGCGGCGCTTCTCGGCCAGCAGCGGGAACAGGTCATAGGCGCGTTGCTGCCGCGCGGCCAGCTCGCCCTTGTTGATGGCGGCCAGCAGGTGGCCACCGGCGCGCAGGTTGTCGGCAACGCTCAGGGTGGTGAAGACATTGGCCGTTTGCGGCACGAAGCCGACGCCGGCCGCCACCACCTGGTGCGTGGGCAGCGCGCTGATGTCGCGCCCGCTTAAAAGAATCTGCCCGCGTTCCACATGCACCAGGCCCATGATGGCCTTGAGCAGCGTGCTCTTGCCCGCGCCGTTGGGGCCGATGATGCTCACCACTTCGCGCGCATGCACTTCAATGTTAACGCCGTGAACGATGGGCAGGCCGGGCACGTAGCCGGCGACGAGATCGTGTACCTGCAGCAGCGGCTTGCGCTCGGCGGTCACCGCAGTGCTCACCTCAGCATTCAAGCCGGCACCTCGCCCAGATAAGCATCGAGCACGCGCTGGTCGTTGCGCACTTCATCGGCGCTGCCCTGTGTCACCACCTGCCCTTGCATCATCACGATGATGGGCTGGCACAGGCTCATCACCAGTTCCATGTTGTGCTCGATCACCAGGAAGGCGATGCCGCTGCGGTGCAGGGCGACGATGCGCTCAACCAGCGTTTCCAGCAGCGCCGGGTTCACGCCCGCTGCGGGCTCGTCGAGCAAGATGAGCTTGGGCTCGATCATCAGCACCCGCGCCAGTTCCAGCAGCTTGTGCTGGCCACCGGAAAGGCGCCCGGCCAGGTGGCTGGCCTTGTCTGCCAACGCGCAAGTTTCCAGCACGCTCATGGCGCGATCACGCGAGCGCCGTTCCTGGCGCGCCACTTGCGCGGGCCGCAGCCAGTTGTTCCAGAAACGCTCGCCCAATTGCGCGCCCGGAACGAGCATCAGGTTTTCCAGCACCGTCATTTGCGGGAACGGCCGCGGCACCTGGAAGGTGCGCGCCAGGCCGCGCTGGAAGATGCGGTCGGGCGTCAAGCCACTGATGCGCTGGCCCATGAAGTGGATGCTGCCGGCGCTGGGCGCCAGCGTGCCGGCGACAAGGTTGAACAGCGTGGTCTTGCCCGCGCCGTTGGGGCCGATCAGGCCGGTAATGCGGCCGGCCTCGATGCGCAAGTCCACGCCATCCACTGCGCGCAGGTTGCCGAAGGTCTTGCGCACTTGGCGCAGTTCGAGCATCGGTGCTGGCGCGGTGGTCATGCGGCGGTTTGGCGCAGCGCCGTGATTTCGATTTCCACCAGCGCGCCATCAACCGCCAGCGGGCAGCACACCGTGGTGTTGGCCGGCCGCGCGGCGCCCAGGCGCTGCTTGAGCACGCTTGAGACCGCCGCCACGTCGGCGCGCTCGGGCACATAGGCGCGCACGCGAACGGTGTCGAGCAGGGTGGCGCCGGCTTCGGTCAACGCACGCTCGATGATGTCGAGCGCGCACTGCGCCTGGGCCTGCGCGCCGGCGGTCAAGGCGCCAGTGTTGGCGTCGATGCCCACCGTGCCGGAGACGAAGATCCAGTCACCCTGCACCACCGCGCGCGCATAGCCGGCCAGTTCTTCCCAGGGCGAGCCGCTGCTGACCCAGCGCCGCTGCCCGGTGTTTGCGTTGGAACTCATACCGACACCTCTTGAAAGCGCGCGTCGCGCCAGGTTTCGTTTAACAGGATGTTGCGCAGGCGCGCCACGGCATGCCACAGGTCGGCATGCGACACCGTGGCCGGCGCCAGGCCGAAGCGGATCACATCTGGCTGGCGAAACGAGGTCACCACACCGGCCGCCAGCAAGGCCTCGCAAGTGGGCCCGCCGCCCGGGCAACTGAAAGCCAGGTGGCCGCCGCGCTGCGTGTAGGTGGCTGGCGACAGCAGCCGCACGCCCAGGGCGCCGCATTGCTGTTCCATCAACGATGCCAACGTTTCAGACAAGCTGCGGTGCTTGGCGAACAGCAGCGCCGGCTCAACCCCGGCCCAGATGCGCGCGGCGCATTCCATGGCCACGTTCTGCAACACCGGCATGGTGCCGCTGACCAGTGACAAGGGCCCCGGCGCCGGCTCGTATTGCGCGCGAAAGTTCATGCGGTCGGCATGGCCCAGCCAGCCGGGCAGGGCGGGCCAATCGCGGCTCTGCAGATCATGGCGGATGTAGGCCAGCGCCGCCGCCCCCGGCCCGCCGGACAGGTACTTGTAGCCGCAGGCCGCGGCAAAGTCGGCGCCGCTCTCAGCCAGGCCAATGGGCACCACACCGGCGCTGTGCGACAAATCCCACAGCACGCGTGCGCCGGCGGCGTGCACCGCGGCGGTGGTGGCGGGTAAGTCCCAGCGCGCTGAAGCGCGGTAGTCCACATGCGCCAGCAGCACCATCGCCACATCGGCTTGCAGGGCGGCGGGCAACTCGTCTGCGTGAGCGATAGGCCGCGCCTGCCAACGCCCCTGGCCGTGGCGCACGATGCCCTGCACCACATGCGCGTCGGTGGGAAAGCCATCGGCCTCATACACGATCACGCTGCGCGGGCCTTCGGCCGCGGCCAGTTGCAGGCCATAGGCCAGCAGCTTGTGCAAGCTCAGGCTCGTGTTATCCACCGCAATCACATCCTGCGCCGGCGCGCCGAGCAAGCCGGCCAGGGCGGCGCCGATGCGTTGC
>JAYUPO010000335.1:0-8991 GCA_043760085.1 Burkholderiales bacterium | reverse complement strand
CCGACGACGGATGAGTGAGCCCGGACACAAACAGTCCAGTGGACTGTTTGTGCCTGGCGAACGCCCGGGGCTCCGTCCCCGGGCATGAGCGAAGCAGCGCGCCCCGCCGGCCTGATCCCGCGCAAAGGCGACGGGTGTTTCAGGCCCGACTTCAACGAGCCATAAGCCTCTCTCACCGGCCGGAGAAACGACGTGGAAGGCGGTCATGGTGCTTGCGGCCATTCGAAGTCCACAGCCACTCAACACGATGCGTAGCCCTTGAAGCTGCCGCTGGGCGAGCACACCTGCAAGCGGCCCACGGCGTTGATCACTGCGCGCAGCGACGCGCTGGTGCCGCTGGCGCTGGCCGTCACGCTGGTAGCGGCGTCGGCAAAGTTGCGCATCGGGTCATAGGCCACGGCCACGCTGCTCGACAAGCCCAGGCCGTTGCCCAGCGTCACGCGCTTGAGCACGTTGGGCGTGGCCACGTTGCCGGTGAAGATGACATAGGCGTCGCCACCATCGTTGGTGCGGAAGTTGACGGTGGCGCGCCGGCGCAACGCTTCGCTGCGTGCGTATTGAATGTCGCTGCCCAGGCTGGCCATGGCGCCTTCCAGGCGCATGCGTGCGGCAATCTCGGCAAAGCTCGGCACCGCCACCACGGCCAGCAAGCCGGCCACGGCCATGCCCACCAGCAGCTCCACCAACGTGAAGCCGTGCGACGTTCGAACTGCCGGGCGCTGCGGCGCGCGCTGCCTCATCACCGGCTCCAGCATGCCGCGGGGGTGTACGCGGCGTTGCCGTTGGTCACGGTCATCACCAGCGTGGCGCAACCGGTGTCACCAGTCTGGCTCTTGCCGCTGGCGGCCGTGGCGGTGAGGGTGTAGCCGGTGCCGGAGGCCGAGGCCAGGGTCAGTGAGTAGTAGCCGTTCGGGCTGGTGCTGCTGCCAAAGCCCAGGTCGGTGACGAGCTGGGCGGCGTAGCTCAGGTTGTTGGCGCGCCAGCGCTCTTGTGCATGGGCAACTTGCGTGGTGATGTCCAGCGCATCGGCGCGCCGCGCCTGGCGCAGCTTGGCCAGGAACGACGGCACGGCCACGCTGGCCAGGATCGACGCCACCACCAGGGCCACCATCAACTCCACCAGCGTGAAGCCGCGCAGCGCGATGTGAGCTGGGCCGCTGCGGCGCGGTAAGAAGGGGGACGCAAGGGCTTTCATCCCTCGCCATTTCGGCCGGGTGCGAATTGAATTGAGGGCTGTTACACGGCTATTACGAACGACCGGCAAGCCGTGCCGGGTGTCACGCTTGGCGCTGGCTGCGGCACTCAAGTCGGGGGCGGGTGCGCCGAAATGTGACTTGAAGTGTCCTGGTTGTGCGGGCCCCAAGGCCGGCCGAAGCCGGCTGTCGGTGCGGCGGCGGCCTGCGCACCAGGGTGTTATCGGCAGCCTGTGGAGAAAGCAAATGAACACGTCCCGTCAGAACGGTTTCACGTTGATCGAAGTCATGGTCACGGTGGCCATCATCGGCATCTTGAGCGCCGTGGCCTTGCCTGCGTACGACGGCTACCTCAAGCGCTCGCGCGTGCCCGCCGCGCTCGACGCCTTGTCGGCCTATCTCACGCGCATGGAGCAGCGCTTCCAGGACACCGGCACCTATGCCAACGGCGCGGCCTGCGCGGCCAACCTGCCCAGCGCCGCCGACTTCACCTTGAGCTGCGCGCTCACTGCGGCCAACCAGAACTTCACCGCCACGGCCACTGGTTCAGGGCGCATGGCCGGCTACAGCTACAGCATCAACCATGTGGGCCTGCGCCGCACGCTGGCCCACCCCAAGGGCGTGCCGGTCACCAACTGCTGGTCGACCCGCGGCGCGGTGTGCGACACGTGAGGCAACAGGCAAGACCTGACCCCATGCCCTATGACCCCATGCCCTATAGGCAAGACCTGACCGCCATGCGCCACACCGCACGCGGCTTTTCGCTCATCGAACTGGTGGTGGCCCTGGCCATCCTCAGCGTGATGGTCATGGCCTCGGGCACCTATTTCGGTGAATTCATCCACAACGCCAAGCTGCGCGAAGCCGGCAACACGCTGTACAGCGAAATGCTGATGGCGCAAAGCGAGGCCGTGAAACGCAATGCACGGGTGCGGCTGGTGGTGACCGCCACCGTGGTCAACACGGTCGAGGTGGCCACCGACACCACGTTGCGCACCTTCACATTCAGTGGCGATGTCAGCGCCAGTGCGGCCACCATCGTGTTCGGCAGCGACGGGCGGCCGACGCCGTTTGGCGGCCCCACCGCGGTGGTGAACCTGGCCAAGACCGGCGTCACCTGCTCGGCCGACGTGCGCTGCCCCGGCCTGCGCATCGACGCCGGTGGCGCCACGCGCCTGTGCGCCAGCCACCTGGTGAACTGCACGTGAAGACGTCTGGCCGAGTGCAGGGTCAAAGGGGTGATCAAAAGGGTGATCAAAACGGCGCCGGGCTGATCGACGCCCTCATCGCCCTGGCCATCCTGTCGTTCGGCATCCTGGGCATGACCCAGCTGCAAAACCGCCTGGTCATGCAGGCCACTGAATCGCAACACCGCACCACGGCCGTGCAGTTGAGCGACGAGCTGCTCAACACCGCCTTGGTCGATTCCGCCAATGCCGCTTGCTACACCGTGCCGCCGGCCGGCGCCTGCGCCAACGCCACGGCGCGTGCGCGCACCACGGCCTGGGCCGCTTCGGCCGCCGAAGTGCTGCCCGCGCCGGCTTCGGCGGGCGCCGTACTGGGCAACGATGGCCGCTTGACCGTGACGTTAAGCTGGTGGGGCCGTGAATCGCAGGAGCAACGTGCGCTGGTGGGGGTGACCGATGTGCGGCCCTGATTGCCAGCCCGCACGCCAGCCCGCACGCCAGCCCGCACGCATGCGCGCGCAGCGCGGCCTGTCCATCGTCGAACTCATGGTCGGCATGGTCGTGGCCTTGCTGGTGGGCCTGGCCGCCACCGGCGCGGCCTTGAGCTTCAGCGCCACGCAGCGCCAGGGCATCGGCGCGGGCGGCGTCACGGTGAACGTGACCACGGCGCTGGCTTCGATCAAGAATGACCTGTCTTCCGGCGGCCTGGGCTTCTTTGGCGATTCGGCCTACCTGTGTGCCACGCTGGACTTGAGCAACGCCGCCGCGGTGCTGGCCGACAACACCGCCTTCGTGCCGGTGCGCATCACGCGCGAACTGCCGCATGACCGCATCGACGTGCTGTTCGGCAGCCGCGTCGAAGGCGGCGCCAAGGTGCAACTGCGCGGCGCCTCCGACGGCGACACCGCCTTGCTCGATTCCTTCCTGCCCGTGCAGGTGAACGACGCGGTGTTGCTGACCCCGGTGCCCGGCGCCGCCGCCGCGCCGTGCCTGGTGCGCAGCGTGACCGGCGTGGCCGCGGCCACCGCCACCACGCCGCAGACGCTAACGTTTGCCAACACCGGCCAGCACAACCAGGCCGCCTTCACGCTGGCGCCCACCTTTGCCGAACGCGCGCGCGTGGGCGTGCTGGGCACGCTGAACTGGAGCCGCTACCGCGTCACCGGCGGCAACCTGGTGCTCGAGCGCCCGCTGACCGGTGCCACCGGCGTGATCGCACGCAACGTGATGGCCTTTCGCGTGCAGTACGGCGTGGCCGCCGCCGCGGCCAACAGCACCGCGCTGGAGAGTTGGGAAGACGCCGAAGGCGGCTGGGCCGCATTGGGCGCGGCCAACATCCCCCGCGTGCGCGCACTGCGCATCGCCGTGCTGGTGCGCAGCCCGCAGCGCGAGAAGCCCGACGCGCTGGGCTTTTGCGAATCCACCCGCACCAAGCCGGTCTTGTTTGGCGACGTTGTTGAACCCGACGTTGCCGACTGGGAGTGCTACCGCTACCGCACCGCCATGGTGGTGGTGCCGTTGCGCAACCTGGTGAAGGGCATGCGGGCGCCACCGCCATGACAGCGATCAAGCCAACCGCTCGCCAACCCCGGCAGCGCGGCGTCACCATGCTGGTGGTGCTGGTGCTGATGACGGTGATGCTGATGGGCGGCATCGCCCTGGCGCGGATGACCGAAATCGGCACCATGGCTGCGGGCAATTCGCTGTTCCGCGAAGTCTCGCTGCAGGCCTCGGAAGTGGGGCTGAACAACGCCTTCGCGCAGGTGAGCGCGCTGCCCGACGAAAGCCTGGACACCGGTGGCTGGTACTGGTCGACGCCCCAACCGGTGGACACCGAGGGCGTGCCCACCATCAACTGGGCCGGCGTGCCGGCCACCAACGTGGGTGCCTACGACGTGCGCGTGGTGGCCGAACGCTTGTGCAGCGTGGCCGCGGTGACCGACCGGCTGGCGCAATGCCTGGTGGCGCAGAAGTCGTTGCCGACCTCGGCCGCGGCCGACACGCCCACGCTGGACCCGCCCAACGCCACCCAGTACCGCATCACCGCCCGTGTGCTCGGCCCCAAGGGCACGCTGACCTGGGTGCAAGCCCTCATGACACGTGGCACCTGATGCACAGAACTCGAATCGCGCGGCGCACGGCTCATGGCCGGCCCGCACCGTATTGCCTGCCCCGAAAGGCCTGACCATGAAAACCGCCTACCAGATTGCCGCTTCGCTGCTGTCGCTGGCCGTGCTGCTCGGCGGCGCCGCGTCGTCGCAGGCCACCAACGTGGCCGAAGTACCACTGCGTGCCACCGTGCTGGCCAAGCCCAACCTCATCTTCGCCACCGACGACTCGGGCTCGATGGACTTCGAAATGCTGCTCGACACCAAAGGCGGCACGCTGTGGTGGGACTATGTCAACGCCAGGGGCAAGACCACTGGCAAGCCGCTGCCGGGTGGCGACCCGGGCGAGTGGGAATACTTCTACCTCTTCCCCAATGGCGTGGCCGCCGGCAGCCGCCAGTACTACGACCCGTATACCTCGCTGGGCTATGCCGTGCCGCCCACTGGCGAGGTGGGTTGGGTGCGCTCGGTCATCTACAACACCCTCTATTACGACCCGCGCGTGACCTACGACCCCTGGTCGCCGGCTGACCTGGGCAGCGGCGTGCAGACCTTCGGCAACGCCACGCCAGGTGCCGCCAAGTCGCACCCGGTCAACGGCAGCGCCACCTTCAAGCTCGATGCCAACATGGTGAACAGCAACACCGATTGGCGCTTCACCTTTTCCGCCGGCATGACCATCCCGGCCGGCGCCACCGTGCACGACTGCTACGGCGGCAGCGCGCCCTCAGGCCTGCCGTACACCGTCACCGCGAGCCGGGTGGCCTGTATGGCCTCGCTGCCCTACTACCCGGCCACCTACTGGATGCCGGCCGAGTGCGGCGTGGTCGACAACGTGAGCTGCGCGCTCGGGCCGGATGATCAGAAACTCAAACGATTTGAAATCAAGGCCGGCGTCAGCTTTGCGCCCTATTCGAGCCGCACCTACACGGCCGAGATGCAGAACTTTGCCAACTGGTTCACCTACTACCGCAAGCGCCGCCTGATGCTGGCCGCCAGCATGGGCCAGGTGCTGGAGAACCTCTCGGGCCTGCGCATGGGCGTGGTGTATTTCAACAACCGCCAGCCGGTGACCATGTTCGACGCCGATGCCACCTCGTCAGCAGCCAATCGGCTGCGCGTGGCCGGCATGTTCTACACACCCGAGCGCAACGCCGGCACGCCCACGCGCGAGGCCTTGCTGTATTCAGGCGCGCAGTTCCAGCGCACCGACAACGACACGCAGGGCAACAAGATCATCCAGTACGCCTGCCAGCGCAACTACACCTTCGTGGTGACCGATGGCTTTGCCGCGCCCTCCAGCGTCACCGTGCCCAGCTACAGCCAGGCCACCTATGGCAGCGGGGCGCCGTATTCGACGATTCATGCCAAGTCACTGGCCGACATCGCGCTGGCCTACTACACGATCAACCTGCGCCCTGATCTGGCCACCGGCCAGGTGCCCAAGGAAGACGTCACCAAGCAGAACGCCGACCGCAATGCCAACCCGCACATGAACACCTTCGGCTTGACGCTGGGCTTGCGCGGCCTGCAATGGCCCGGCATCACCAACCCCTTCACCACGCCGCCCGCCTGGGCCGCGCCCACGGTGCAAGACCGCACCCAGATCGACGACCTGTGGCACGCCACCCTCAACGGCCGCGGCAAGATGTACGTGGCCACCACGCCCGACGAAACGACCAAGAACCTGCAAGCCGGCATCAATGAAATCCTGAACTTCGTCGGCTCGCAGGGCGGCGTGGCGCTGGCCACCGGCAACCTGGCGCGCGGCGACGGCATGGCCTACACCACGGCCTACAACCCGGCGGGTTGGTCGGGCGACGTGTTTGCGTACGGCGTGAACAGCACCACCGGTGCCATCGGTGCCGCTGAAACCTGGAAGGCCTCCACCGCGCTGGATGCGCGCGACTGGACGACTCGCGTCATCGCCGCCGGTGGCGGCGTGGCCTTCACCGCGGCCGGCGTGGGCGCCACAGTCAACCCGGGCAGCGCCTACGGCAGCACGGCCAACGTCATCAACTACCTGCGTGGTGACCGCAGCAACGAAGGCACGCTGTTCCGCCAGCGCACCAGCCGCCTGGCCGCCATCATCAATGCCGAGCCGGCCATCAGCGACGGTGTGCTGTACGTGCCCACGGGCGACGGCATGCTGCATGCGTTCGACACCCGCAGCCCCGACGCCGGCAAGGAACTGTGGGCCTTCGTGCCGCGCGCCGCGCTGGCCGACATGGGCCCCACCACCGCGCGCGGCTGGTCGTTTCGCACCCAGCTCGACGGCACCCCCACCATTGGCAGCAGCGGCGGCAGCGGCAAGCTGCTGGTGGCCGGCATGGGTGCGGGCGGGCGCAGTTTCTATGCGCTGGATGTGAGCGCGCCACGCGGCCTGAGCGAAAGCGCCCTGGCCGGCAAGACCAACTGGGAATTCCCGGCCGCGGGCGACAGCGCCATGGCGGCCAAGGTGGGCCAATCGGTGGGCAAGCCGCAGATCGTGAAGAGCCAGGGCGACGGCCAGGTGGTGCTGGTGACATCGGGCTACAACAACACCGCCGACGGCAAGGGCCGGCTGTGGATGCTCAACGCCAGCAGCGGCGCCGTGATCAAGGAATTCGTGGTGGCCGCCGGCACCCTGGCCGCCGAATCGGGCCTGGCGCAGGTGTCACCCTACCTGGAGCCCGACGGCAGCGTGCAATACGCCTACGGTGGCGACTTGCTCGGCAACGTCTGGCGCTTCGACCTGACCGGCAAGGGTGCACCCAAGCTGCTGGCCGTGCTCAAGGGCCCGGCGGGCGACCTGCAAGGCGTGACCGCGGCGCCCGAACTGGTGAGCGTGCAGGGCAAGCGCGTGGTGGTGGTGGGCACCGGGCGCATCCTCGACGTGACCGACTGGGGCAACAACAAGGTGCAGTCCATCTATGCCATCAGCGACGCCGCCAGCCTGAGCAACGCGCGCACGAGCCTGGTGCAGCAAACCTATAACCGCGTCACCGACACGATGAGCAGCAACCCCGTGGACTGGGCCACCCAGCGTGGCTGGTACCTCGATCTGGCGGCCGGCGAACACATCAATGTGCGCCCGCTGGTGGCTTACGGCGCGCTGGGCTTCGTGAGCAACAAGAATGGTGCCAATGACTGTTCGGCCAGCTCGTACTTCTATTGGGTCAACGTGCTCAGCGGCGGCAAGATCGAAGGCACGACCTACGTTTCAGTGCAGATCAGCGACCTGGCCAATGCCTCCAAGCCCACGGCCATGCTCACCAGTGAAGGGGTGAAGTTCGTCACCCAAAGCAATGATCGCAAGCGCCTGCCCACGCCGCCCGTGCCCAAGGTGGGCATCCCGTCGAGCAAGGATTCGTGGCGTGAAGTGAGGCGTTAGCCGCCGCGCGTATCTGCCAAAGTTCAAACCCCCCACACCACCGGCTCGCCGGCGGCGTGGGCGCGTTGCAGCATTTCCAGCACCGGCCACACGCGCTGGCGCAGGGTGATGCCGGTGGCGCCTGACGCGCCGCCTTCAGTTGCGCCAGGCGCGCGCTCGCGTTCATCAACCGCCACCGCGTCGCGCAGCGCGGCCATGGCCGCCGGCATGGCGGCCACTTCGACGATGCCCGTGGCCGCCGGCTCGCGGCCCAGGATGCGCAGCAACTGGTCGCCATTCGGGCCGAGCATGATCACGTCGCCGGTGGCTTTGGATTTGAATTTGTAGAGCATGGTGAGCCTTTGCGTGCTGCAAGCCGGGCATTGTGCGGCGCGCGGTTTCTAGAATGCCTTGATGCCGCCCTCGCAAGATTCACCAGCCCAGGCACTGCTGCCATGGCCAGCCCGGTTGGCCATCTTCGCCGCCGCGGCGCTGCCCAGCCTGATCGCGTTCAACCGCCCACCCTCGGTGCACATGATGCGCGAGCTGGCCGCGTTCTTTTTCTGGGGGCTGGCGGTGGCAGCGGTGGGCGTGGTGGCGGCGGGCGTTCGTGTGCCGTGGCGCGCGCTGCGGCCGCTGCATCTTTTGCTGGCTGTCCTCGGGGCCGGCGTGCTCGTCACGTGGGTCGCGCTGCAATCCGTGGCCGGCCCAAAGTTAAGTGCGCTGGCGTTTCTGGGCAGCGCCGCGCTGGTGGCCTGTGCCGGTGGCATGGCTGCACGCAGCCGGCAGGCACATGGCTGGTTGATCTGGCTCTTCGCCGGTTGGTTGTTTGCCGGCCTGGTGAATTCAAGCATCGGTGTGCTGCAGGTCTATGTGCCCGATTGGACGGGCAACCACCTGGTCGCCGCGGCGCGCACACCTGGCCGCGCGGTGGGCAACATCTACCAGCCCAATAGTCTGGCGACTTACCTGCTGTGGGCACTGGTGGGCTTGGTCGGGCTCATGGTCATGAAGCGTCTGCGCGTGGCGTGGGGTTGTGCTGCCATGTTGCTGCTGTGCCTGGGGCTGGCTCTCAGTGGCTCGCGCATGGGGTTGGTTGGCCTTCTGGGGCTGGCCGTATGGGGTTGGGCGGCACACTCATTGGGCCGGCC
>JAYUPO010000334.1:0-3462 GCA_043760085.1 Burkholderiales bacterium | reverse complement strand
TCGCCGGCGCTGATCCACATCTTGTTGCCCTTGAGCCGGTAGCGTGGGCCCAGCGCGTCGGCTTCGAATGCGGCGCCGTCGGGCACGGCGCGGGTGGTCACGTCGCTCAGCGACGAGCCGGCCTGCGGCTCGCTCAGGCACATGGTGCCCGACCAGCGGCCGCTGAATTCATTCAGCGCAAACACGCGCTGCTGAGCTGGCGTGCCGTGCACCATCAACAAGTTGGCGTTGCCCACGGTGAGCAGGCCGGCGCTGATGCTCACCGAGGCTTTGGCAAAGAAGGCATTGGCCGCCGCTTCCACGCTATAGGGCAACTGCATGCCGCCGATGTCATGGTCTTGCGCGGCCGACAACATGCCCGATTCCGCATAGGCGCGCCACGCCGCATGCGTGGCTTGCGGCAGGATGACCCGCTCGCCGTCGAAGCGCGGTTCTTCGGTGTCGATGAGCCGGTTGAACGGCGCGAACTTGTCGCGCGCGATGCGCTCGCAGGTGTCGAGCACGGCTCTGAAGGTGTCCCAGGAGTGATCAGTGAAACGCTCGCGTGTGCACAGGGCTTCAACGTTCAACCATTGACGCAAATAAAACTCAATGGTGTCGCGCATGCTTGGCCATGGCCTTCGATACGTGTGATGTCAAAGCTTGAAGTGCTTCAGCGCGGCCTGCGCAACTGGCGCACCCCACTCGGGCACGAAGTGGCCGGCCTCGGGCACTTCCAAGGGCGCCGGGCAACCGCGAATCTGTGCCCGCAACGCCTGCATCACCGGCGCGCCCAGCACCGGGTCTTGCATGCCGACGGCCATGAAGCTTTCGCCCTGCCAACGATCGCGCCAGAACGCGGCGGCCTCGCGGCTGAGCGCCACGCCCGCGGCGGCGTCGCCGTCAGGCACCAGGTTCGGGAAGGCGCGCAACGCGGCCTTGTGGCTGGCGTCAGGGAACGGCGCGTCATAACCGGCAGCTTCAGCGGCGCTCATGTCGGCCTTGCCGCGGCGCAGCATCTTGCCCACGGCCAGGTCGGGCTGGCTGTTGGAGTAACTGCGCCATTGGCGAAAGCCTTCGCTGACCTGGCCGGTGCCCAGCGTGGTGTTCATCACCAGCAGCCGCGTGAAGCGCTCGGTTTGACTCATCGGCAACGTTAGCCCGAACAGGCCACCCCAGTCCTGGCACACCAGCATCACGTTTTGCAGGTTGAGCCGTTCGATCAGCGCCAACAGCATGCCGCGGTGCAACTCCCAGGTATGCGCGGCTTCGTCAACCGGTTTGTCTGAACGGCCGAAGCCGATGAGATCGGGTGCCACCACGCGCAGGCCTGCGGCGGTGAAGACCGGAATCATGTGCCGGTACAAGTAACTCCAGGTCGGGTTGCCGTGCAGGCACAGCGCGGTGCACGGGGCATCACGTGGGCCTTCATCCACATAGGCCGCACGCAAGCCCTGGTGCTCAAGGTATTGCGGCGTGAACGCAAAGCCGGGCAGGCCGGCAAAGCGTTCATCGGGCGTGCGCAGGGCCTGCATGGCGCTTACAGGACTTCGAAAATGCCGGCCGCGCCCATGCCGCCGCCCACGCACATGGTGACGCACACGCGCTTGGCGCCGCGGCGCTTGCCTTCAATGAGCGCATGGCCCGTCAAACGCTGGCCGCTCACGCCGTAAGGGTGGCCCACGGCGATGGCGCCACCGTTCACGTTCAGCCGGTCCATCGGGATGCCCAGTTTGTCAGCGCAATACAGCACCTGCACCGCGAAGGCTTCGTTCAGTTCCCACAGGTCGATGTCTTCCACCTTGAGGCCCAAACGCTTGAGCACTTTGGGCACCGCGAACACCGGGCCGATGCCCATTTCATCCGGATCGCAGCCGGCCACCGCGAAGCCGAGAAAGCGGCCCAGCGGCTTCAAACCTTTCTGTTGCGCATAGGTGTCGCTCACCACCACGCAGGCGCCGGCGCCATCTGAAAACTGGCTGGCATTGCCGGCCGTGATCACGCCGCCCGGCACGACCGAGCGGATGCCTTGCACGGCTTCATAGGTGGTGCCCGGGCGCAGGCCCTCGTCAACGCTGACGGTGATTTCCTTGCTGCGCAGGCCGAGCTGCGCATCGGCCACACCGGCCAGCGTGGTGACGGCAACGATCTCGTCTTTGAACCTGCCGGCTTCTTGCGCGGCGCAGGCCTTTTGCTGGCTTTCGGCGCCGTAATGATCCATGCGCTCCTTGGCCATGTTGTAGCGCTTGGCCACGTTCTCGGCCGTCTGAATCATGTTCCAGTAGATGGTGGGCTTGTTCTCCACCAGCCAGGGGTCGGCGAGCATGTGTTTGTTCATTTCCTGCTGCACGCAGGAGATGCTTTCCACGCCGCCGGCCACGTAGACATCGCCCTCGCCGGCGATGATGCGCTGCGACACCATGGCGATGGTTTGCAGGCCGCTGGAACAAAAGCGGTTCACCGTGGCGCCGCTCACCGTGATGGGCAGGCCGGCGCGCAGCAAGGCCTGGCGCGCGATGTTCATGCCGGTGGCGCCCTCGGGGTTGGCGCAGCCCATCAGCACGTCTTCGATCGCGCCGGGGTCGATGCCCGCGCGCTCCACCGCGGCCTTGATGGCAGCACCCCCCAGCGTGGCGCCATGGGTCATGTTGAAGGCGCCCTTGAAGCTCTTGGCAAGCGGCGTGCGGGCGGTGGAGACGATGACGGCGTGGGTCATTTCAGGTTCCTTCAAACGTTAATTGGCAATCAGGAAAAGTTCTTGCCTTCAGCCGCCAGGCGGGCCAGCAGGGGCGCGGGCTGCCAGAAGGTGGCGTCGTCATGCGGGTTGGCGGCAAAGCGCTTCATGGCCTGCACCACGTTGAACAGGCCCTGCGTTTCGGCGTAGCACATCGGGCCACCGCGGTGCAGAGGGAAGCCGTAGCCGGTGAGGTAGACCATGTCGATGTCGCTGGCCTTGCTGGCAATGCCTTCTTCCAGGATGTGGCAGGCCTCGTTGACCAGCGCATAAACCAGCCGGTGCACGATTTCTTCGTCGGCAATCTTGCGCGGCGTGATGCCGAGTTCCTTGCGATGGTCAGCAATCAACTGCTCGACCAGCGGCGAAGGAATGGCGTCGCGCTTACCGGGTTGGTAGTCGTACCAGCCCGCACCCGTTTTCTGGCCATAGCGGCCCAGCGGATACAGCAGGTCGGCCGTCTTGCTGTAGCGCAGATCGGGCTTTTCAACATAGCGGCGCTGGCGGATGGCGTAGCCGATGTCGTTGCCGGCCAGGTCGCCCATGCGGAACGGGCCCATCGCCATGCCCCACTTTTCCACCGCGCGGTCCACCTGCGCCGGCGTGCAGCCTTCTTCCAGCAGGAAACCGGCCTGGCGGCTGTACTGCTCGATCATGCGGTTGCCGATGAAGAAATCGTGCACCGGCTGGTTTATGCACTGGTGAACGAGGCCTGCCACATCCTGGAAGAAGGCATTGCCAGCAAGGCC
>JAYUPO010000333.1:0-9023 GCA_043760085.1 Burkholderiales bacterium | reverse complement strand
GTTGCAGCACCGTCCGGCCGGTTTGCGCCAGCCGACCAGCGCCCCAAAGAGGGCTCGCTCAGGTCTTCACAAGGTGGTTGCGAAACTGCTCGCGCAGCTTGTTCTTCTGCATCTTGCCGGTCGCACCCAGGGGAATGGCGTCGACAAACACCACGTCGTCGGGCGTCCACCATTTGGCGATCTTGCCTTCGAAAAACGCCAGCAACTCGTCGCGGCCCAGCTCCACGCCCGGCTTCTTAACCACCACCAGCAGCGGACGCTCGTCCCACTTCGGGTGGAAGGCCGCGATGCACGCCGCCATGGCCACGCCGGGGTGGGCCATGGCTATGTTTTCAAGGTCGATAGAGCCGATCCATTCGCCACCGCTCTTGATGACATCCTTGCTGCGGTCGGTGATCTGCATGAAGCCTTCAGCGTCGATCGCGGCCACGTCGCCGGTGGGGAACCAGCCCTCGCCATCGAAATCGCGCAACGGGTCGCCACCTTCCCCCTTGAAGTACTCTCCAATGATCCACGGCCCGCGCACCAGCAGCTCGCCGCTGGTAGCGCCGTCCCAGGCGATCTCGGCGCCGTCTTCGTTCACCACCTTCATATCGACGCCGTAAATGGCGCGGCCCTGCTTGGCCATCACCGCATAGCGCTCTTCTTGTGTGCCTTGCAGTTGGCGCGGCTTGAAGCTGGCCACCGTGCCCAGCGGGCTCATCTCGGTCATGCCCCAGGCATGCATCACGTGCACGCCATGGGTTTCTTTGAAGCTCTTGATCATGGCCGGCGGGCAGGCCGAACCGCCGATCACGCTGCGCCGCATGGTGCTGAATTTCAGGCCATTGGCTTCAACATAACCCAGCAGGCTCTGCCACACCGTGGGCACGCCGGCACTCAACGTCACGCGCTCGGCTTCAAACAATTCGTACAGCGATTTGCCGTCAAGCCCCGGGCCGGGAAACACCAGCTTGGCGCCGACCATGCACGCCACATACGGCAGGCCCCAGGCGTTGACGTGGAACATCGGCACCACCGGCAAGATCACGTCAGCCGCGCCGCAGTTCAACGCGTCGGGCGAGCATGCCGCCAGGCTGTGGATGACGGTGGAGCGGTGGCTGTACAGCACGCCCTTGGGGTTGCCCGTGGTGCCCGAGGTGTAGCACAGCGAACTGGCGCTGTGTTCGTCGAATTCCGGCCAGGTGTAGGCGCTGTCCTGTGCAGCCAGCAGTTCTTCGTAGCACAGCAGGTTGGGGATCTTGCTGGCCGCAGGCATGTGCGCGCGGCTGGTCATGGCGATGAAGTGCTGCACCGTCTTCAGCCGCGCGGCCACGGCTTCGACCAAAGGCAGGAAGGTCATGTCGAAACACAGCACCTGGTCTTCAGCATGGTCGGCGATGTAGGCCACTTGGTCGGGGTGCAGGCGCGGGTTCAGCGTGTGCAGCACGGCACCCGACCCCGACACCGCGTAGTACAGCTCCAGGTGGCGGTGGCCGTTCCAGGCCAGCGTGGCCACGCGCTCGCCGGGCTGCACGCCCAGCGCCCCCAGGGCCTTGGCCATCTGCCGTGAACGCACGCCGATTTCGCAGTAGTTGGTGCGGTGGATGTCGCCTTCGACGCGGCGCGACACCACTTCCTGTTCGCCATGGTGGCGCTCGGCATGCACGATCAATGAAGAGATCAGCAGCGGCATGTTCATCATCAAACCGTTCATGGCTTGGGTCTCCTTTGGTGAAGTTCAGAGTTGGGTGCGCACATGCTGCGCCAGGGCGGCGAGCATGGCGTCGAGCGCGGCTTGCGCTCGCGCGAAGTGATCATTCTTGCGGTGCAGCGCCACATCGGCATAGCAACTGCGCTTGACTTCGATTTGCAGCGAATGCCGGCGTTCATGCGGCCGGCCATTCTTGCGGATGATCTCCACGCCCTTGAACGGGTCGTTGCGCGCCACGCTGTAGCCGCTGCCGCGCAGGCTGGTCTCGATCAGATCCAGCACTTCGGGCCCGGCGGTGCTGCCGTCCAGATCGCCCAGCACAAAGTCGGCCAGCGGTTTAACCGGCAGCTTCAGGCGCGCGTAGGAATCGTCGGGCATGGAATGCACGTTCAGGTGCCACACCGCGCCATGCTGGGCATGCGCGCCTTCGATGGCCGCATCCAGCGCCTGGTGGTAGGGGTGCCAGAACTCGTCGATGCGGCGCTGCACCTCGGCCACGCTCAGGGCACGCGCGTACATCGGCACCTTGCCCAAGACGCTGCGCCAGACCAGGCCAATGCCCAGCGCGGTCTTCGGGCCCGGCGTCACGGGGTGCGGCCAGGGCGCATCAAGCATGGCCACGTCCAGATCCGCCAGGGTGCGGTTGGGGTCGATGTAGGCGCGCGGGAAGGTTGCGCACACCAGGGTGGCGCCATGGCTGGGCGCGTGGGCATACAGCTCGTCTACAAACAGGTCTTCGCCCCGGCGCACCAGTTCGAACGGCGCGCAGTGATCGAAGTCAGCCGGGTAGTGCGTGCCACTGTGCGGGGAGTCGATGACGATGGGCAGGCCGGCCGTGCCAGGCGGGCGCTGCACGAGAACGGGAGCAATGCGCATGGGCTTGATGGGGGCAGGAGTCTGGCCTTCACGATAGGCTACATTGCGCGCCGCCAATGCCTGGGATACCCGATGCGTTTGTTGTTGAGCTTGTTGCTGCTGTGCGGCGCCACGGCCCAGGGCGCCGAAGTGGCGCTGGAAGATATGACCACAACGCAAGTGCGCGCCGCACTGAGCGCCGGCCTCACCGTGGCCATCGTGCCGGTGGGCGGCACCGAGCAGAACGGCCCGCACATGGTGCTGGGCAAGCACAACCAGCGCGCGCGCGAGTTGGCCGCGCGCATTGCCCGCCAGTTGGGCAATGCCCTGGTGGCGCCGGTGGTGAGCTACGTGCCCGAAGGCCAGATCAGCCCGCCCACCGAGCACATGCGCCATGCCGGCACCCTCTCCATCCCCGAAGCCGCGTTCAAGAGCGTGCTGGCCGCCACCGGCCGCAGCCTGAAGCAGCATGGCTTCACCGACATCGTCTACCTCGGCGACAGCGGCAACTACCAGCACCTGTTGCGCGATGTGGCGGCCGGCTTGAGCAAGGAGTGGGCCGGGCGCGGCGCGCGCGCGCATTTCATCCAGGAGTACTACCAGGCCGGCCAGGCGCCGTTCAGCGCCGCGCTGCGCGCCAAGGGCCTGAGCGATGCGCAGATCGGCAGCCATGCCGGCGCCGCCGACACCGCCTTGCTGTTGGCGCTGCACCCGGCCGGCGTTCACGCCGCGGCCATGCCGCGCGACATGCAAGCCGGCGCGGCCCAGGGCGTGCGCGGCGACCCGCGAGCGGCCAGCGTTGAACTGGGACAATTGGGGGTGGACTTGATCGTCACGCGCAGCGTGGCGGCGATCCGCCAGGCCACCGCGCGGCCGTGACTCGCCCTCGCTGCCAGCACCTTCACCTTTGACTGATTTCGGAACCTGCCTCGATCCATGCCAGCCAACCTTGCCCACATCCGCCCTGCCGCCACCGCCGTGGCGAGCTTCATCACCCTGGCCACGGCCGCGCTGTGGGTCACCGCGCAGCCGGCTTCGGCACCGGCGCCCGCACCCGCCGCGGCCAAGGCGCCAATCAACCCCGTGCCCGGCATGCCCGGCCAGCCTGACCCGTTGAACGTCTACAGCGAAACCACGGCCGGCAAGTTGAGCGCCAACGTGGCCGGTGCGCTGGAGCGCGTGTACGTGCCCAACCGCGGCGAGAACACGGTGTCGGTGATCGACCCGGCCACACTGAAGGTGACACACAAATTCCCGGTGGGCATCCACCCGCAGCACGTGGTGCCGTCGTACGACCTGAAGACGCTGTGGGTGGCCAACAATGCCGAAGGCCGCACCGACGGCAGCCTGACACCGGTGGACCCGCTCACCGCGAAGCCCGGCCAGAGCATCCCGGTGGACGACCCGTACAACATGTACTGGTCGCCCGACGGCCAGTACGCCATCGTCGTGGCCGAAGCTTACAAGCGGCTGGACTTCCGCGACGCGAAGACGATGCAGGTGAAGTACACCATCCCGACGCCGCTGTGCGCCGGCATCAACCACGCTGACTTCGCGCTCGACGGCCGCACGGCCGTGTTCACCTGCGAATTCAATGGCTCGATCACCAAGATCGACCTGGTCAACCGCAAGGTGCTGGCCACCATCAAGTTATCTCAATACTTTAATCGGCCCGACGCGCTGGCCGTGATTGCCAAGCCCGGCAAGAAGCCCAAGTACGTGCCCGACCCGGCGCAACTGGGCGCGCAGATCTGCACCACGCCGGGCATGCCGCAAGACGTGCGCATCTCGCCCGACGGCAAGACCTACTACGTGGCCGACATGATGGCCGACGGCGTGCACGTGGTGGACAACGAAACCTTCAAGCAAACCGGCTTCATCGAAACCGGCGTGGGCACGCACGGCCTGTACCCCAGCCGCGATGGCAAGCAGCTTTACATCGCCAACCGCGGCAGCAACGTCATTCGCGGCAAGCCCAAGGGCAAGGGCAGCGTCTCGGTGCTTGACTTCGCCACAGCCAAGGTGGTGAAGAACTGGCCCGTTCCCGGCGGCGGCAGCCCCGACATGGGCAACGTGAGCGCTGATGGGAAATGGCTGTGGCTGTCCGGCCGCTACGACCATGAGGTGTACCGCTTCAACACCGAAAGCGGCGCCGTGGACAAGATCAAAGTCGGCCGCGAACCCCATGGCCTGACGGTGTGGCCGCAGCCGGGGCGCTACAGCTTGGGGCACACGGGTAACCTGCGCTGACACTTTCTTGAACTGAACACCGCCGCGGCCTGCGAGCGGGTCGGGCAGCCTTGGCACAATTTCGCTCGCTTTCTCGTGCACGTGATACTTCACCCGCCCGCCATGACGCCCTCGCCCACGCGCCCCAACGAACTGCAAGACCTGGCCGCGCTGCACGCGCTGGAGGTTCTTGACAGCGAACCCCAGCCCGAGTTCGACGCCCTGGTGCGCGTGGTCAGCACGGTGTGTGGGGTGCCGATTTCGCTGATCAGCCTGATTGACGTTGAGCGCCAATGGTTCAAGGCCAATGTCGGCCTGCCCGGCATGCGGGAAACCCCACGCGACCTGGCCTTTTGCGCCCACACCGTGGCCAGCGGCGACTTGATGGAAGTGCACGACGCCCGGGCCGATGCGCGCTTTGCCCAGCACCCGTTCGTGACGGGCGAGCCGGGCTTTCGCTTTTATGCCGGTGCGCCGCTGCGCATGAGCGACGGCGCCGTGGTGGGCACCCTGTGTGTCATCGACCGCCAGCCGCGCCGGCTCACCGAGGCGCAGCGCACCGTGCTGCGCGACCTGGCTTGCGCGGTGGTGCAGGCCCTTGAAGGCCGGCGCGCCACGCAGGCCGCGCAGGCCGCTGCGCGCGACCTGGCCGACAGCGAGGCCCGTTTTCGCACCTTGAGCGAAAGCTCGCCGCACGGCGTGTTCTATGCCGATGCGGCCGGGGGCTGCGTCTACACGAATGAGCGCTGGCAAGCCCTGTCCGGCCTGAGCAGTGCGGGCAGCCTGGGCCGCGGCTGGGCCGCCGGCATCCACCCCGAGGAACGCCCCACGGTGCTGGCGCACTGGCTCAAGGCCGCGCAGTCGCGGCGCGCTTTCGACATGGAATTTCGCCTCCTGCGCCCCGAAGGCAGCGTGCGCCATGTGCATGCACAGGCCCGCCCGGTGGTCGATGCAATGGGCGAGATGGTGGGCTTTGTGGGCACGGTGCAAGACATGAGCGAACGCCATGCCTTGCTGGCCGAGTTGAGCGCCCGGCAGCAACGGTTGCACGACATGTACGAAGCCACGCCCGCGATGCTGCATTCGATCGACGCGCAAGGCCGGTTGCTGATGGTCAGCGACACCTGGCTGGCCAAGCTGGGTTATGCGCGCGACAGGGTGATCGGGCGGCTGTCTTCAGATTTCCTCACCCCGGCGTCGCGCGACAAGGCCAGCGACCTGGTTTTGCCGGCCTTTTTCAGGAGCGGGCGTTGTGACGCGGTGGCATACCAGATGATCGCGCGAGACGGCAGCGTGATCGACGTGCTGCTGTCGGCCATCCTTGAGCGCGACGAGCATGGTGCGCCGCTGCGCAGCCTGGCCGTGTTGGAAGACGTGACGCTGCGCTTGCGCGCCGAGCGCGAGCTGCAACACGAGCACGAACGGCTGGCCCACATCATTGCCGCAACCGGCGCGGGCACCTGGGAATGGAACGTGCAAACCGGCGAGATGCGGCTGAACGACAGCAGCGCGCAGATGCTGGGCTTCAGCCTGGCCGAGATGACCGGGCGTTCCGCGCAAAGCCGGCTCGAACGCACCCACCCTGATGACCGCGGCAACACCCTTGAGCAATACCGCCGCCACCTGGCAGGCGAAACCACCCACTTCGACACCTTGACGCGCGTGCAGCACCGCGACGGCCGCTGGCTGTGGGTGGCCACGCGCGGGCGTGTGATGACTCGAACACCGACTGGCGCGCCTGAATGGATGTTTGGCACGCAACTAGACGTTAGCGCCGACAGGGCCGCCCAGCAGGCGCTGCAAGAAGCCAACGAACGTGTGGTGATGGCCACCGACAGCGGCGGTATCGGCATCTTCGACTGGGATGTCACCAGCGGCACGGTGATCTGGGATGCGTGGATGTACCGCTTGTACGGCCTGCCGGTGAGCACGCAGCCGCAACACTATGCGCTGTGGCAGCAGCACCTGTACCCTGACGACCGCGCGGGTGCAGAGCAAGCCGTGCAAGCCGCGCTGGCTGGCCCGGCAGCGTTCGATACTGAATTTCGCATCGTGCTGGGCAACCGGCAAGTGCGCCATGTGCGCGCCATGGCGCGGGTCACGCGCAATGAGCAGGGCCAGGCGCTGCGCATGGTGGGCGTGAACTGGGACGTGAGCGAGGCGCGCCACATGGCCGCCGAGTTGGCGGCGCAACACGAATTTCTGCATGTCACGCTGCAGTCGATCACCGACGCCGTGATCACCACCGATGCGCAAGGCCAGGTGTTGTGGCTCAACCCGGTGGCCGAACGGCTGACGGGCTGGGCCAACGGCCAGGCACAGGGCCGGCGCTTAAGCGAAGTGTTCAACATCATCGATGAGCACAGCCGCACGCCCCTGGCCAACCCCGTGCAGGCCTGCTTGCAGCAAGGCCAGCCGGTCACCCTGGTGCAGCCCGCAGTGCTGTGCGCGTTGGGTGGGCAGGAATGCGCCATTGAAGACTGCACCTCGCCCATTCGCAACGCGCAGGGCAACGTGCTGGGGGCGGTGCTGGTGTTTCGCGACGTGACCGTGCGGCGCCGATTAACGAATGAAATGCGCCACCGTGCCAGCCATGACTCGCTGACCGGCCTGGCCAACCGCGCCGAATTTGAAGTGCGGCTCAAGCGCCTGTTCAACCGCGCCCGCGAAGACGGCAGCCACCATGCGCTGCTGTTCGTCGATCTCGACCAATTCAAGCAGGTCAACGATGCCTGCGGCCATGCCGCCGGCGACGAGTTGCTGCGCCAGGTGAGCAAAGTGCTGACTGATGCAGTGCGCGCACGCGACACCGTGGGCCGCCTGGGCGGCGATGAATTCGCCGTGCTGCTGGAACATTGCAGCACCAGCCAGGCGCAGCGCGTGGCGCAGCAGGTTTGCGAACGCCTGGAGCGGTTTCGCTACAGCCACTTTGGCCGGCACTTCCACATTGGCGCCAGCATTGGGCTGGTGCCGCTGGATCAACGCTGGCCCGACACCGCCGCAGCGCTGCAAGCGGCTGACACGGCCTGCTATGCCGCCAAGGCGAGCGGGCGCAACCGTGTGCACTGCTCGCTGGAAGTGCCTGAGCCTGCTGCCAGCGCCGCGCCACCCGACGCTGCAAACGGCGTCAGTGATGTGAAACTTTAGTCGCCCTTGGCGCCGGCCTCGAACCAGCGCTTGATGCTGGCGCGTTCAGCCTCGGTGATCTGCGTGGCATTGTTCTGCGGCATCAGCCGCGTCACCACCGTTTGCTGATACACGGCCTGTGCATGCTGGCGGATCAACGCCGCGCTGTGCAGGGCCACGCCCTTTTGTTGCACCACCGCGTTGTGGCACATCGCACAGCGCTGCTGCACGATGGCGTTGACTTCATCCAGGCCGCCTGCGCCGGCCGCGGCGGGCGGCGGCGGCGCGGCGGGCGCCAGCGCCAACCCCAGCACAACCAGCAACGCTGTGCCCGCCACCACATAACCCCAGGGCGGCGCCACGCCCTTCACATGCGCCTTGTGGCGGGCCACGAAGAAGTGGCGAATCAACGCGCCGGCCAGCATCAGCGCCACCAGCACCAGCCAGTTGTGGCGCCCCTGGTACAGCCAGCCGTAATGGTTGCTCAGCATCGCCACCAGCACCGGCACGGTGAAGTAGGTGTTGTGCACGCTGCGCTGCTTGGCGCGCCGGCCGTGGATGGCCGCCACGGGCAAGCCGGCCTTCATCTGCGCCACCACCTTGCGCTGGCCGGGGATGATGAGGAAGAAGACGTTGGCGCTCATCGCCGTGGCCAGCATGGCGCCGATCAGCAGGAACGCGGCGCGCCCGGCAAACAGCGCGCACGCAGCCCAAGCCGCGGCCACCACGAAGGCAGTGACCAGCGCGCCGACCATCACGTCGCCGTTCTCGCGCTCTCCCAGCGTGCGGCAGATGGCGTCGTAGACCAGCCAGAACGCCACCAGCAGGCCCAGCGCCGCGGCCACGGCGCCGGCGGGTTGCCAGTCGTAGACATTGCGGTCGATCAGGTAAGTGGCCGGGTTGAACAAGTACATCGCCACGAACAGCGCGAAGCCCGTCATCCAGGTTGAATAGCTTTCCCAATAGAACCAATGCAGCTTGCTATGAATAACTTTGGGCGCAATCATGTACTTTTGCGGGTTGTAAAACCCGCCGCCATGCACGGCCCACATCGCACCATCCACGCCTTTTTCCAGCAAGTCGGGCGATTTGGGTCGCAACAAGTTGTTGTCCAAAAACA
>JAYUPO010000332.1:0-9059 GCA_043760085.1 Burkholderiales bacterium | reverse complement strand
ACGGCGCGCATGCCGCCGAGGAACGAACACACCAGGATGCCGCCCAGGCCGACGAAGATGCCGACCTCGAATGCCAGGCCCGACAAGCGTGTGGTGATCAGGCCTACGCCATAGATCTGCGCCACAACGTAGGTGAACGAGCACAGGATCGCCGCAAGGATGCCGATGAAGCGCGGTAGGTTGCCTTCATAGCGTTCACCCAGAAAGTCTGGAATCGTGAACTGCCCGAACTTGCGCAGGTACGGCGCCAGGAACAGTGCCACCAGGCAGTAGCCACCGGTCCAACCCAGGATGAAGGCCAGGCCGCCGTAACCGGTGAGGTACAGCGTGCCGGCCATGCCGATGAACGACGCAGCGCTCATCCAGTCGGCGCCCGTGGCCATGCCGTTATAGACCGCCGGCACGCGCCGCCCCGCCACGTAGTACTCGGCGGCGTCCGACGTGCGGCTCATGATGCCGATGCCGGCATACAGCGCCACGGTGGCAAAAAGGAAGATGAAGCCGATCCAGGGGCGCGGCATGCCCATTTGTTCGCCAATGGCGATCAGCAGCACGAACAGCAGGAACCCGCCCGTGTACCAGGTGTAGACCTTGGTCAGTTGCTTCTTGAAGGCCCGGTTGGCTTCGCCGCTGGTGCCTGTGCCATGTTCAAAACTTAATCCAGCCATGTCATTCCTCCTCGGCCACGCCATGCTCGATGTCGAGCTTGTTCATGTAATGTGCGTAATACAAGATGATCAGCACATAGACGATGAGCGAGCCCTGGGCGGCCATGTAGAAACTGAATGGAAAACCCAGAAACTTGAAGCTCAGGTCGCGGGCGAAATACGCCACGACAAATGTCACCACGAACCAGATGAACATCAGGATCGCAGTGATCCTCAAGTTCTTGCTCCAGTAGCGCTGGTGGTTCTCGCTGACTTGCATTGCAAACCCCTTTCGCTTGTCACCTAACACCCTTGCGGGACGAATTTGGCGGCTCAGGCCTTGAAGCCCTTGTTGCATTCGCCGCTTCTTATCACTGCCTCAACAACACCTCGAATTCAGCCTTGGCTTGGCGCCAGCAGCCCGGTTTCACGCTCCAACTGCGCCGCGACCTTGGGCTCGAAACCACGCAAGTGGCGAATGATCTTCACGGCCTCGTCGGGCTGCTTCTTGTCAACGTAGACGCGCGCCAACTGGTACCAGCCATAGGGGCTCATGGGCTGCAACTTGGTGTTGCGCTGGAGTGCGACCACCGCTTCGTCATAGCGCTGCAGGCGGATCAACACCAGGCCCAGCCCGTACCAGGCGCGGTCGATCTGCGGGTCGAGTTCGGTGGCCCGGGTGAACGAATCTGCCGCGCTGGCCCACTGACCGGCCAGCTCGAACACATAGCCCTGGTTGAACCAGCCGGCGGCGTCGAGCGGCCAGCGCCGCAGCAACTCGGCATGGTCAGCCAACGCGGCTTGCAACTGCCCGGCCTGGGCGTGCAAGTGGGCCCGGCTGGCCAAGGGGTAGCGCTGCTCGGGGTGGCGCGCAATCATGCGGTCGAACACGGCCTGGGCCTGCGCCGTGCGGCCAAAAAGCAGCAGCGCTGCGGCCAGCCAGCGGTCATACAAGTAGCTCAACTTGGACATGGTCGTTCCGGTCACAGGGCCGAGGCGATGATCAACGGCATTGCTGCAAGCCACTGACCACGCACACGTTGATCTTTTCAAAGGTGACCACGGCATAGACGATCAACAGCAGGAAGAAGGTAACGATCGGCACGTGTCGATCCGCCACCTTGGCCGGCGTGACCTTGCGCACCAGCGCCGTGAACGGCTTGGCCACGATTTGCAGCACTTGGTAGAACACGTTGCCGTGGCGCCGCTCACCCGCCAGCACGAACAAGGCGCCTTGGCCCAGCAGGGCCAGCAGGGCCACATAGAGCACGGTTTGGGCAATGTTCAGGAAGGTCAACATGGTGTGGGCACGGGAGGTGCGGCGACTGTTGCGGGCCGTCCTTACAGCTTTCTGACTGCGCCCGAGGTTGCCTAGGCATCCCCGAATAGGTCTTTCCCTAAGCGCGCGTGCGCATTCGATGTGTCAGCGCTTGGCCAGGCGCTGCCAGGTCGCCACCACGCTGTCAGGGTTCAGCGACATGGACACGATGCCTTCTGCTGCCAACCAATCGGCAAAGTCAGGGTGGTCGCTCGGGCCCTGGCCACAGATGCCGACGTATTTGCCGGTGGCACGGCAGGCGGCGATGGCGCGCGAGATCAAGGCCTTGACCGCGGGGTCGCGCTCATCGAAGTCGTCGGCCAACTGCGCCAGGCCGGAGTCGCGATCCAACCCCAGGGTGAGCTGGGTCAGGTCGTTCGAGCCGATCGACATGCCGTCGAAGTATTCGAGGAACTGGTCGGCCAGGATGGCATTGCTGGGCACCTCGCACATCATGATCAGCCGCAGCCCATCGACACCGCGCTTCAAGCCCCGTTCGGCCAGCATCTCGGTCACCCGCTTGGCCTGCTTCACGGTGCGCACGAAGGGCACCATGATCTCGACGTTGCTCAATCCCATGTCCATGCGCACGCGCTTGAGCGCCTCGCACTCCATCGCAAAGGCGTCGCTGAACTCGCCGCTGATGTAGCGGCTGGCGCCGCGAAAGCCCAGCATCGGGTTCTCTTCGTCGGGCTCGTAGCGCGCGCCGCCGATCAGCTTGCGGTATTCGTTCGACTTGAAGTCAGACAGGCGCACGATCACGCTCTTGGGCCAGAACGCCGCGGCAATCGTGGCAATGCCCTCGGACAGTTTGTCGACGTAGAACGCGCGCGGCGAAGCGTGGCCACGGGCCACCGACTCGACTGCTTTTTTCAGATCAGGGTCGATGTTCGGATAGTCCAGGATCGCCTTCGGATGCACGCCGATGTTGTTGTTGATGATGAATTCCAGCCGCGCCAGGCCCACGCCCGAATTGGGCATCTGTGCGAACTCAAAGGCCAGCGTCGGGTTGCCCACGTTGAGCATGATCTTGATCGGGCAATACGGCATTTCGCCGCGCTGCACTTCGGTGATTTCGGTTTCCAGCAGCCCGTCATAAACGTGGCCAGTGTCGCCTTCCGAGCAGGCCACGGTGACGAGTTGCCCATCGCACACGTGCTCGGTGGCGTGGCCGCAGCCCACCACGGCAGGGATGCCCAATTCACGCGCGATGATCGCCGCGTGGCAGGTGCGCCCGCCACGGTTGGTGACGATCGCGCTGGCGCGTTTCATCACCGGCTCCCAGTTCGGGTCGGTCATTTCGGTGACCAGCACATCGCCGGGTTGCACGCGGTCCATGTCGGCAATGCTGCGCACCAGGCGCACCGGGCCGGTGCCGATTTTTTGGCCAATCGCGCGCCCTTCGGCGAGCACGGTGCCGCTGCCCTTCAGGCGGTAGCGGTGTTCGGTCTTGTCGGCCGCACGGCTCTTCACGGTTTCAGGGCGGGCTTGCAGGATGTAGATCTGGCCGTCGCTGCCGTCCTTGCCCCATTCGATGTCCATCGGGCGGCCGTAGTGCTGCTCGATGATGAGCGCGTAGCGCGCCAGTTCGATGACATCGGCGTCGCTGATGCAGTAGCGGTTGCGCTGCTCGGGCGGCGTGTCCAGCATGCGCACGCGGTGGCCATTGGTGGCGCCCGCGCCGTTAACAGCGAATTCCATGCGCACCAGCTTGGAGCCCAGCACGCGCCGCACCACCGGGAACTTGCCGTTGCGCAGGGTGGGCTTGTGGACGTAGAACTCGTCGGGGTTGACGGCGCCTTGCACCACGGTTTCGCCCAGCCCGTAGCTGGCGGTGATGAAGACCACGTCGGTGAAGCCCGATTCGGTGTCGATGGTGAACATGACCCCGGCTGAGCCCAGGTCGGAGCGCACCATGCGTTGCACGCCGGCCGACAAGGCCACCTCGGCATGGGCAAAGCCCTTGTGCACGCGATAGCTGATGGCGCGGTCGTTGTACAGCGAGGCGAAGACTTCCTTCATGCGTTGCAGCACCTGTTCGATGCCATGCACGTTGAGGAAACTTTCTTGCTGGCCCGCGAAGGAAGCTTCAGGCAAGTCTTCTGCCGTGGCCGACGAGCGCACCGCGAACGAGGCCTGTTCATCGCCGCCGTGCAAGCGTTCGAACTGCTCACTCACAGCCTGTGTCAACTCGGGCGGGAACGGCGTGTCCAGCACCCATTGGCGAATCTGCGCGCCGGCTTCGGCCAGGGCGCGGGTGTCTTCGGTGTTCAGGTCAGCCAGCCGCCGGGCGATGCGCGCAGCCAACCCGGCTTGCCCGAGGAACTGGCGGAAGGCATGCGCCGTGGTGGCAAAGCCGCCGGGCACGCGCACGCCGCTGGCGGCCAACTGGCTGATCATTTCGCCGAGGGAGGCGTTCTTGCCGCCGACCACCTCGACATCGGTCATCCTCAGGTTCTCAAACGGAACGACCAGGGCGGCCGCCAAGTTGGGTTGGGACATGGTGTGCTTTCAAGGGTGTTCAAAACCGGTGCGCGGCTGCGCTCGACACGCCAAGTGGCGGCGCAGGCGGCAAGCGTTGCTTGCGTGCGGCGGCCAGGCGTGGAGCAGGTGCGAGCCAACATGTTGCGAAAGATTCTAAGGAGTTCTTCCCTATGATCGGCGCCGATCGTTCACTTGTTCACTTCCGGTGCCCCCAGCATTGACCGCCATGCCGAACCGCAGCGTGTTCTTCGTTTCAGACGGCACCGGCATCACGGCAGAGACCTTCGGCAATTCGATCCTGGCGCAGTTCAGCGTGCACCCGCGCCATGTGCGCCGCCCCTTCATCGACAGCGTCGACAAGGCCTGGGCCGTGCTGATGGAGATCAACGAGACGCAGGAACGCGAGGGCCGCCGCCCCATCGTCTTCATCACCCTGGTCAATGACGAAGTGCGCAGCGTGTTCACCACGCAAAGCTGCAACGGCCTGGTGCTGGACATGTTCCGCACTTTCATCGAGCCGCTGGAAGAAGAATTCAAGGTCAAGTCGAACCACCGCGTGGGGCGCTTTTCTGATGTGGCCAAAAGTGAGGAGTACCACGGCCGCATTGAGGCCATCAACTTCTCGCTGGCGCACGACGACGGGCAGTCGTCCGTCAATCTGAAGAGTGCCGATGTCATCCTGGTGGGTGTGAGCCGCAGCGGCAAGACGCCGACCTCGCTGTACCTGGCCATGCAGCACGGCGTGAAGGCGGCGAACTACCCGCTCATTCCAGAGGACTTCGATCGCCGCTGCCTGCCCACGCCGCTGGCGCCGCACAAGGGCAAATGCTTCGGCCTGACGATCGACCCCGAGCGGCTGTCACAGGTTCGCCATGAGCGCCGGCCGGCCAGCACCTACGCATCGCTCGACAACTGCCGCCACGAGGTGCGCGAAGCCGAGAGCATGATGCGCCGCGAGGGTATCGCCTGGCTGTCATCGACGCACAAGTCGATCGAAGAGATCGCCACCACCATCTTGCGCGACATCCAGCCGCAGCGGCTCATCTACTGATTTGCTGGCGCGACCATTCGTACAGCAGGATCGCCGCCGCCGCGGCCACATTGAGCGACTCCTCGCCACCGGGTTGCGCAATGCACACACTGCCGCTGCACAGCGCGCGCAACGCCGCACTCACACCCTGCCCTTCATGCCCGAGCACGAAAGCCGCGTGCGCCGGCAGCGCCGCTTCATGCAGGGCCACGCCGGCATGCGAGTCGGTGGCCAGGTACGCCAGGCCCAAACCTTCGAGCTGACCAACGCTCAAGCCTTCGCACAGGTGCAGCGCGAAATGAGCCCCCATGGCGGCGCGCAACACCTTTTGCGACCACAGCCCGGCCGTGCCCGACAGCGCCAGCACCTGCTGCACGCCCAGCGCGGCGGCGCTGCGCAGGATGCTGCCGACATTGCCGCTGTCTTGCAGGCGATCCAGCACCACGCTGGGCACGCCTGGGCGCGGCGCAACGTCTGGCGCCAAGGCCACCAGGCCGCCCAGGCCCTGCGGTGAAGGCAGGGCACTCAGCTCCTTGAACAGCGCGTCGCTGAGCACGGCGCAACGCGGCACCTGCGCCATCACGCTGCGCACCACATCGCCGCCCGCCGCGGCTTCGCTGACGACCAACTCCTGCACCGCCCTGCCCCGAGCCAGGCAGGCGCGCAGAAGATGGTCGCCTTCCAGCCACACCATGCCGTGCTTGCGGTAGGCCGTGCCTTCACGCACCAGCCTGCGCAGGCGCAGATGCAGCGGGTTGTCGCGCGAGCGAATGACCACCGTGCTCAACCGGGCCCCGCCACCGTTGGCGCCAGCGCGGGCTTGTGATGCCTCACCTGCACACCGCCTTCACCGGCGCAAAGCTGCGCCGGTGGGCCGGGCAGGCGCCATGCTGCTGCAGGGCCTGCAAGTGTGCCGGCGTGGGGTAGCCTTTGTGGGCGTCGAAACCATAACCGGGGTGTGCAGCGTGCAGCTCCAGGCACAGCCGGTCGCGGTGCACCTTGGCCAGGATCGACGCCGCCGAAATGACCTGCACCTTGGCGTCGCCCTTGACGATGGCCTTCACCAGCACGTCGAGCACCGGCGCCCGGTTGCCATCCACCACCACGCGGTGTGGCCGCAGGCGCAAGCCCTGCACGGCACGGCGCATGGCCAGCAGGGTGGCTTGCAGGATGTTCAGGCTGTCGATCTCTTCCACGCTGGCCAGCGCCACGCTGCAGCACAGGGCGCGGGCGCGGATCTCGTCGAACAATGCCTCGCGTCTTTTGGGCGACAACAGTTTCGAATCAGCCAGGCCACGGATCGGCTTGAGTTCGTCCAGGATCACCGCCGCGGCCACCACCGGCCCGGCCAGCGGGCCGCGGCCGGCTTCATCCACGCCAGCCACCAGCCCTGGGCTGCCCCAGCCCGGGCCGAGGCTTTCAAACCTGAAGTGCTTGCGCGATGGCATCGGTGGCCTTGCGCGCCGTGTCCTGGCGCAGCAGATGGTGAAGTTCAAGGAAGCGATTTTGAATGCGTTGCACGCCGCTGGCGTCATCAAGCAGCGCCAGGGTTTCGCGCGCCAGGGCGGTGGGCTCGCAACGTTCCTGGATCAACTCGGGCACCACGAACTGTTCACACAAGATGTTGGGCAGGCCCACCCAGGGTTGCAGCTGCTGGCGCTTCATCATGAACCAGCTCAGCGCATTCATGCGGTAGGCAATGACCATGGGGCGCTTGAACAGTGCCGCCTCCAGCGTGGCCGTGCCGCTGGCGATGAGCGTGATATCGCAGGCGGCGAGCACGGCGTGCGAGCCGCCTTCGAGCAGCGCCACATCGAGCTGCGGTGCATGCTGCAAACACAGGGCCTCGATGCGCGTGCGCAGCCCCGGTGCGGCGGGCAGCACGCAGCGCAAGGTGGGCCGCTGCGCCTGCATCAGTGCCGCCGCGCGCAGGAACGCCGGCGCGATGGCTTCGACTTCCGACACGCGGCTGCCCGGCAGCAACGCCAGCACCGGGGCCGTTGGCGCCAGACCCAGTGCCAAGCGGCTCGCATCGCGTGGCGGCTGCAACGGAATAGCGTCAGCCAGTGGGTGGCCCACATAGCTGGCGCGAATGCCATGCTGCGCCAGCAGCGCAGGCTCGAACGGGAACAGGCACAGCACATGATCGGCGGCGCGCGCGATGGCCGCCGTGCGCTGGGCACGCCAGGCCCAGATCGACGGGCACACGAAGTGGATGGTGCGCACGCCCGCGGTCTTCAGGCGTGTTTCCAACCCGAGGTTGAAATCTGGCGCGTCAACGCCAATGAAGGCATCGGGCTTGTCGCGCAGCAGGCGCGTGCCCAACTCGTTGCGCAGCCTGACCAGGCCCGGGTAGTGGCGCAGCACCTCCACATAGCCGCGCACCGCCAGCCGGCTGCTCGGCCACCAGGCCTGAAAACCCTGGGCCACCATGTGCGCACCGCCAATGCCCTCGCTGCGCAACCCAGGCCAGCGCTGCTTCAGGCCGCCAAGCAGCAGGCCTGCCAGCAGGTCGCCCGAGGCTTCGCCGGCCACCAGCGCCAGGTGGGGGGCAGCGCTGGTCAGCATGAGCGAAAGACTCCCAGGTGCTCAGCGCACGATGCCGCGTTCGGCCTGGGCCACAAAGCCCAGCAGCAGGCTGGCGTCATCCTGTGCCAGTGGCGCCCCGTCGCGCAGGGCAACGATAGCGGCCACGGCATCGGCCAGGCTCAAGCCCTGGCGGTACAGCAACCGGTGCATCTGCTTCACCAGCGCCAGCCGCTCGGGGCTGAAGCCACGGCGGCGCAAGCCTTCCTGGTTGATGCCGGTGGCCTGCGCCGGGTTGCCCGCCGCCGTCATGAAAGGCGGCAGGTCTTGCGACAGGCGGGTTTGAAAGCCAGTCATTGCATGCGCGCCAACGCGCACGAACTGGTGCACGCCGGACAAGCCGCCCAGGAAGACCCAATCACCGAGCTGAACATGGCCGCCCAGTTGGGTGCTGTTGGCGATGATGGTGTGGTGGCCAATTTGACAGTCGTGCGCCACGTGCACATAGGCCATGATCCAGTTGTCGTTGCCGATGCGGGTGCTGCCGCCGCCTTGCACCGTGCCGGTGTTGAGCGTGCAGAACTCGCGGATGGTGTTGTCGTCGCCGATCTCCAGCCGCGTCGGCTCGCCGTTGTACTTCTTGTCTTGCGGTGCGGCGCCGATGCTGGCGAACTGAAAAACGGTGTTGCGTGCGCCGATGCGCGTGTGGCCTTCGACGACGCAGTGCGCGCCGATGCGCGTGCCCGCGCCGATCTGGACATGCGGCCCGACCACGGCATACGGGCCGACGGTGACGTCGGCGGCCAACTCGGCCCGCGCGTCGACCAGGGCCGTGGCGTGGATGCTGCTCATGCCCGGTTAACCATTCAGGCGATCTTGCGCATGGTGCACATCAACTCGGCCTCGGTGGCCGTTACGCCGTTGACGCTGGCGCGCACCACGTATTTGTAGATACCGGCCTTGGCGCGGATGATGGTCGATTCAAGAATCAGCTGATCCCCCGGCTCGACCGGTCGCTTGAAGCGCGCGCCGTCGATGCCCACGAAGTACACCA
>JAYUPO010000331.1:0-9062 GCA_043760085.1 Burkholderiales bacterium | reverse complement strand
AATTGGGGCAACCCGAAACGCACTTCCCGCTCAAGGTCTTCACCTGCCCGGCCTGCTTCCTGGTGCAGGTGGACGAAGTGCAACACCACGCCGCGCTGTTCAGCCCGGACTATGTCTACTTCTCCTCCTACTCGGCATCATGGTTGGCTCACGCCAAACGTTATGTTGATGCCGTGGTGCCCGGCTTGGGCTTGAACCGCCAAAGCCTGGTGATGGAGGTGGCCTCGAACGACGGCTACTTGCTGCAATACATGCTGCAAGCCGGCGTGCCCAGCGTGGGCGTGGAGCCCACCGAGAGCACGGCCGCGGTGGCCCGCCAGCGTGGCATTGAGAGCATCGGCGAATTCTTTGGCCGCGATTTCGCCCGCCGCTTTGCGCGCCAGCGCCGCTTGGTCGATTTGCTGGTGGCCAACAATGTGCTGGCCCATGTGCCCGACATCAATGATTTCGTGGCCGGCATCGCCGAGGTGTTGGCGCCTGCGGGCGCGGCGAGCATCGAGTTCCCGCACCTGCTGCAACTGGTGCGCCACGGCCAGTTCGACACCATTTACCACGAGCACTTTTCGTACCTGAGCCTGCACACGGTGCAGCGCATTGCCCGTGGGGCCGAATTGGCGGTGTGGGATGTGGAAGAACTGCCCACCCATGGCGGCTCGTTGCGGGTGTGGCTGCAACACGCCAGCCACCCACGCGCCGCCACCGAGCGGGTGCATGCGCTGTTGGCCGTTGAGCGCGAAGCCGGCATGCTTCAGCCAAGTTTCTATGAAGGGTTCCAGCGCCGCTGCGAGGCAACCAAAGATGCGCTCCTGTCATTTCTCATCGAGCAGAAGAACGCCGGGCGCAGCGTGGCGGCCTATGGTGCGGCGGCCAAGGGCAACACCTTGCTCAACTACGCTGGCGTGCGGCCCGACCTGCTGCCTTATGTGGTGGATGCGTCGCCGCACAAACAGGGGCGTTTCTTGCCAGGCTCGCGCATACCGGTGCTGAGCCCAGAGCGGCTGCTTGCGCAGCGGCCACACTTCATCTTGATCCTGCCCTGGAATCTGCGCGAAGAAGTCACCACACAGCTTGCGCCGGCCCGTGAATGGGGTGCGAAGTTTGTGACGGCGGTGCCGCGGCTGCGCATCTGGTAGCGCCAACGGGTGCGCCATGCTGGCCACAATTTGGATGCATATAATCGTGCAAAAAATGCAGAGAAATAATTGAATCTACATAGGTAAAGGGTAACGCATACAATCTCGCAATCCAAGGCGCAAGCATGCACGCAATGAGTGAGCAATTGTGGCCACCCGACCCGTTAGCCAATACGACTCCCCGCACCAGTTTGAGCCCCTCTTGCCTGATCAGGCCAGGATGGCCCCGTTGCTCGAACGTGCCAGTGACCTGACCCGTGCCGCCACGGCGCTGGGCTCGGCCGCAGCGGCATCGGCGCAACTTGAATTGCGCGGCTTGTTGCGCGCCATGAATTCGTACTACACAAACCGCATCGAGGGCGAACACACCCGCCCGAGTGACATCGAGCGTGCGTTGCAGCAAGACTTTTCTTCCAACGCCGATCTGGCGCGCAAACAGCGCCTGGCCCTGGCGCACATTCGCACCGAGCAGGCCTGCGAAGATGAATTGAACGCCCGCCTGGCGGCCGGCGAAGCGGTGGTGCCGTGGCTGTATTCAAGCGACGCGTTGGTGTGGCTGCACAAGCAGTTGTTCGCCGGCCTGAACGCGCAAGACCTGGCCTTGAGCGACGGCACGCGCATGGTGGCCGGGCGTTTGCGCCGCCGCCAGGTGGCGGTGGGCCAACATGAGACGCCTACCGCGGCGTCGTTGCCGCAGTTTTTGGCCCGTTGGGGCCAGGTTTATGGCGCGGCGCGGCGGGGTGAAGAGTCGGTGGTGGCGCTGGCCGCATCGCACCACCGCCTGGCCTGGATGCACCCTTTTTTAGACGGCAATGGCCGCGTGGCGCGCTTGCACACCCACCTGCTGCTGCACGCCATGGGTTTGACCAACGGCCTGTGGTCGCCACTGCGCGGCTATGCGCGCAGCGAGGCGCGCTACAAGGCGCTGCTGCAAGCGGCTGACGAACACCGCCGTGGCGATCTTGATGGGCGTGGCAATTTAAGCCAGGCGGCATTGGTGCAATGGGTGCAGTACACATTGGACATTTGCATCGACCAGATTCAGTTCATGGCGCAACTGCTCGATGTGCGCGGCATGCGCGAACGCATTGCGGCCGCGTTGGCGTTTGAGGTTTCGGCCAGGAAGACGGGTGTGCGGCAGGAAGCTTTGGCACCTTTGCACTATCTGTTTGCCACTCAGGGCGAACTCAGCCGGGCCGAGTTCAAAGCCATGTGCGGCCTGGGCGAGCGCACCGCCACCGAAGCGCTGTCTGCCTTGCTGCGTGAAGGCTTTTTGGCCAGCGACTCACCTTACGGCAAGCTGCGCTTCGCCGTGCCACGCCATGCGTTGCGGTTTTACTTTCCGGCGCTGTGGCCTGAGGCCGAGCAAGACCAGGTGTTGTTGCAGGCCGAGCGTGCGCGGGTGGGGGTTAACGTTTCACGTTAGGTTGATGTGAGCGCAATGCGCCGATGCCTGCTCGTTGGTCGCGGCAAGTGCGAGGGCGCTCGGGATGGGTGGGGGCTGAAGCCGCGGCCGGCCCCGGGGGGCCGGCTGCCCTCAGTCACGGGCGCTTCGGGTCGCGCCGCTTAACTCGCTGCACTCACTGCGTTCGTTGCGCTCAGACAGGCGCGGCGAGTATGTTGACGAAGCGCGCGAGTACACGCGCCGCCCCGAACCACCCGCGCCTTCGGCGCTGGCTTCTTTATGCCCCCACCCACCCCGAGCGCCCTCGCACTTGCTGGCACCGGCGGTGACGCGGGGTTTTTCGCGGTGCACCGCATGATGAACTTGCGAGACTCAAGCAACGCGCTTCAAGAACCCATCCGGCGCCACGGTCACCATCAACTTGTGCGGCCACGCCGCATCGATTTCAAAGCCAGGGTTGCCCTTGAGCCACTTGTGCACCGCCGTCTTGGGGTTGTCGCCCACGTCCCAGGGCCGATCCGCAAAGAACCCTTTGGACATGTCTTCAACGAAGGTGTCGTAGACGACGCAATAGCTGCCCGGGCTGACCAGCGGCGCATAGGCTTGCAATTCGGCCAGCACATGGCTTTCGCTGTGCATGGAGTCAAGCAGCACCAGCACGCGCTTGAAGCCTTGCGCCATGGCACGCACCTGGGCCACGGTGTCGGCGGCGATGGCCGAGCCTTGAATCATCTGGATGTAGCGCTGCAATGGGTGCGACTCGATGGCCTGGCGGTTGTGCGCGCGGATGTCGATGTCCACGCCGATCACCCGGCGCCGCGGCGCGCGCGGGTCGAGCAGCGTGCCTTGCTGCGCGGCATCGCACAAGTCAAGCAGGGCCAGCAGGCTGGCGCTGAGCACCAGCGAGCCGCCGTGGGCAATGCCGGTTTCAATGATCAGGTCGGGCCGCACCTGCCACACCAGCTCTTGCAGCGCCACCATGTCCTGCGGGTACTGGATGATGGGCCGGCCCAGCCAGTCGAAGTTGTAGACATATTGCTTGGCCATCGACGCCGCCAGCCAGGCTTGCGACAAGGCCTGGAAGCCATCGTCACGCGCGTATCCAGCCAGGCGCTGGGCGCGTTCGTGGTGAAACTGTTCAACCGGGTGGCTTTGCATGACGTTCTTCTCTTTCAGGCGCGGCAGGGCTGTTCAAGGCGCAGCAGCTCGGGCAGTTTGTCGAGCAACTGCGCGGGCTGCCAATTGAACTCACGCTGCATGCGGGCAATCGACACCGGCGCCGGGCAGGGCAGGCGCTGCGTGCGGGTGGCGGACAGGCTGGCGCCGCAAAGCTCGCCCAGGCGTTCGAACAATGTGGCATTGCTGAGGTTGACGCCGCTGGCCACGTTGTAGGCGGCTTGCGTGCCTTGGGTGGCAATGTGCAGCAGCGCCGTCACCACGTCGTTGATGTGCACATAGTCACGCACGGCGTGGCGGCAGCAGTCGATCGTCAACGCCTCGCGCTGTGCTTGCACCTGGCGCAGCAAATCGCCCAGGAAGCCGGGCGAGTCATCAACGCCGGCGTAGACGCAGCTCAGCCGTACCACGCGCGCACGTCCACCGCTGGCGTGGCGGCACAGCGCCTCGCCCAGGGCCTTGGACAAGTCGTACACATGGCGCGGCAGCGCCGGGTTGAGCGTCAGGTGGCTGTCTTCGTTGGCTGGGTAGCCGGGCAGGGTGTCGTACAGGCGGGTTGACGACAAGTACACCAGGCTGTCGAAACGCCCCTGTTCGAGCAACTCGTTGAGCAAGCTCACATGGGCGGCCACCGTGGCATGCGGGTGCTGTGCAAAGTCGTTCGTGAGGCCGGCGCAATAGAACACCGTGCCGAGTTCGCGGCGCGAGAAGTTCGGCGCGTGGCGCGGGCTGGCCCAGCACTCCCAGCCCTCACGCTTCAAATGGGCCAGCAAGTGAGCGCCGATGAAGCCGTCTGCGCCGACCACGGTGGCTTGTTTGTTCATTTGTGTACCTTCGTGCTGCGCACTGCGGAATTCGCCCTTCGGGCGGCCGGGCGGGCTCATGCACGTTCTCCAATCTTCACCAAGGGCTTGCCGGCATGCACCTCATTGGCGCCGACCTCACCGCGTACCACCGAGCCCGCGCCGATGACGCAGCCGCGGCGCAGCAGCGCGCCGTCGAGCAGCACGCAGTTGGCGCCGATCCAGCAGTCGTCTTCAATCACGATGCCGCCGCGGCTGGGTGCAAAACCTTGTTCGCGAATCAGGCGCAACTTGTCTTTAACCGCATGGTTCACCGGCGCCAGCGTGGTGTTGGCGGCAATCGCCACGTGGTTGCCGATGCGAATGCCGTTGCCGCTGTACAGCACGCAGCCCGAGTTGATGGCCACGTGCTCGCCGATCAGCACGTCACCGCTGCCGCCTGCGGGCTTGATCTTCACGAAGCTGTCGATCATCGAATGCGCGCCCACGCTGATGCGCGTGCCGCGCACCGAGTCTTCGATGTCGCACAGCGGTGAGACGCGGGCCGTGGCGTGAATCTCGATCATGTGAAACCGCTCAGGCGGGCACCAGCCCGAAGCGTTCGCACAGGTCGCGCTCGCGCACGACTTGCAGGTTGCGCGCATGGCGTTCGTGCAGGCTGGGCTCGAAGTTGCTAATGCGGTCGCTCACGAACAGCAGCGCGTCTTTCAGGCTGGCTTGCGGGGCCTCGTTCACAAAGTCCACCGGCCGCTCGGCGTGGCGCTTCAGGTAGGCCTTGGCGTGCGGGTCGAAAGGCCCCACGCACACCAGCCGCTGCATGCCGCGGTTAAGGGTGATGTCCTTGAGCAGGAAGTGCAGGGTGGCCTGCGACGCCAGGGTTTCCATGGGCACGGGCAGCAGGTTTTCGTAGCCCATGCCCTTCAGGCGCATGGCCAGGGTGTGGGTGTCCACCGGGTCGCGGTGCTGAATGTGGCGCAGGCGCACGGCCACCGAGATCCGCACCGCAATCAGGTGCTGGATGCGCAGGTGAAAGCCGGCGCGCTCTTCCGCGCCGATGCTGTTGCCGGCCTTGGCCAGCATGTATTCAAGCCCGCCGCGGTAGCGGTCCCAGGCGATCTCGACTTCACCGCTGCCCACCTGGGTGCGGTCTTCGTCGGCAAAGTAGCGTGTCATCGACACGTAGAAGGGCTGCTTGTTGATGCGCACGCTGCCCTGGCTGAGGTAGTCGGCCGCCTGGCTGAAGGCATAGAAGGCGATGTCGTTAACCCTTGGCATGAGCCGCTGCATCACCTCGGTGCGGGCGATGTAGATCTCGGGGAAGATGTGGTGGCGCAGGATGTGGCTGAGGAACTCGCCGTGCGCGCCGCGCGCAATGTGCAGGTCGTGCGGCACGCTGTAGAACTGGCCCTGCTCCTTCTGCGCGACCAGGTCATACAACTGCCAGGGCGCGTAGGTGATGGCGATGCCTGGGTCGGCCTCCATCGCCGCCACGGCAGCGGCCAGCGGCTCGCCCAGCACGCAATCGTCGTCGGCCAGGTACATCATGTAGCGGCCCTGGGCCTGGGTCATGGCGTGCACCACGTTGGGATAGCAGCCAATCGTCTCAGTGTGGCGCATGGCACGGATCGGCAGCGCACCAGAGTGCTTCGCCACCACGGCCGGTGTGTCGTCGCTGCTGCCGTTGTCGGAGATCACGATCTCGTAGGCGTACGGGAAACCTGCCATCTGCTGCGCCAGCGCGCCGAGCAGCGAATCGAGGTAGCGCGCGCGGTTGTAGGTGGGGATGCACAGGCTGAGCGTCGGGCTGGGCGTTAGGCTTGTCGTGGGGCTGGACATGGGGCGCCTTGGTGTCGGGTGGAGTGCGCAGTTTTGCGCAGCGGCGCGGCCGCCATGGCTGGATGAAAGCGTGAATGGCGCCGCACTTCGCAAAGTACGTTGTAGGAAGTAGGCTGACACGCGACATGGAATGAAAGGGACTCAAGCCACGGAAATGGGCTGATCCCCGGGCCCAGTTACAGCTCCTAGAGTTCACTCCACGCCACCAGTTGCCCGCCTCACCCCACCCACCCCACCCCGGAGACACCACCATGACCCCCGAACAAATCCTCGCCGAGATTCGTGAAGCCAACCTGTCGTACCTGATGCTGGCCCAGAGCCTGATCCGCACTGACATGGACCAGGCCCTGTTCCGCCTGGGCGTGAACGAAGACACGGCCAAGTTGATCATCACCCTGACCCCGGCGCAATTGATGAAGGTGGCTGCGGGCAACACCCTGCTGTGCCGCTTCCGCATGGACGACGACCTGGTGTGGAACCTGCTCACCAGCCATGGCAAGAGCGCGGCCAATGAAAGCGTCAGCCGCCTGCATGCCTCGATCCTGATGGCCGGGCGCCACCAGGAAGCGGCTTGAGCTGAAGCAGCACCGCGGCGGCCTGCTGCCGCCGCGCCAGTCCAGCCCCGACCAGACAGCCACACAACACAACACCGCCAGGAGACCCCGACATGGCCCGCTGCAAGAGCATCCTCACTGAAGCCCGGCAGATCGAACGCGCCGTCACGCTGATCCAGCTTGGCGCGCGTTTGCAGGTGCTCGAAAGCGAGACCGACCTGAGCTACGAGCGCTTGCTGCGCTTGTACAAAGAGGTGGCGGGCAAGAGCCCAAGCAAAGGGCAACTGCCGTTCTCCACCGATTGGTTCATGACCTGGCAGCCCAATATCCATGGCAGCCTGTTCCTGAACATCCATGAATACCTGAACAAGACCGCGGCGCTGGAAGAGATCGACACCATCATCAAGGCCTACCAGCTCTATCTTGAGCAGGTGCAGTCGCAAGGCCTGGAGCCGCTGCTCAGCGTGACGCGCGCCTGGCGCCTGGTGAAGTTTGTCGACAACGGCATGCTCACCATGACCGCTTGCCGCAGTTGCGCCGGCCACTTCATCACCCACCCGCACGAGATTGCGCGCCACTATGTGTGCGCGCTGTGCAACCCGCCGGCCCGCGCCGGCAAGGGCAAGCTCGCCGGCGCGCTGCGCATGAACGAACGCCACCCCGTGCCGGCGCAAGCCAAGCTGGCCAAGGCGCCGCAACTGCCCACTCAACTGCCCACCATGACCGCGGCTGCCGGTGCCGCAACACCAGCACATTGAATCGAGCTTCAGTGTCGGCCGGCGCGGCCGATAAGACTGCAAGCTTGAGAGTTCCTTGTTTCATGTTTGTCTCCTCCTGGCACAGTCCGCTGTGTCTTCAGCGGGTCCCTCGGGACCCGCCTTTTTTTGTGCGACGAAAACAGGCGGGGCGCTGGTGGCGTATTCGGCCCATCGCGCCGCGCCGCGCCGCGCGAGCATGGCCACATGCAACTGGTCAGCCCCTGGCAGCTTCAAGCCGAACTCTCGCAACGCCTGCGCTGGCCGCTGCCGGCGCTGGCCGTTTGGTCACTGGCCTGGGCGCTGTATGGCGCGCTCACCTGGCTCGGCATCTCGCACCTGTTCGCCCTGGGCTTAGGCATGCTGTTGAGCCTGCTGGCGCGCGGCCTGGGCGCCACGCGCATGCGCCGCAGTGTTATATCGCTGGGCTTTCCGCTGTCTTACCTGGGGCTGGGCTTGCAGGCCGATGCGCCGCCCTGGGTGTGGCTGGTGTTGCTGGCGGCGCTGCTGTGCGCCTACCCCTGGCGCGCCTGGAACGATGCGCCGATGTTCCCCACGCCGGCCGGCGGGCTGACCGCCTTGCCGGCGTTGTTGCCGCTGCCCGCGGGGGCGCAGATTCTGGACGCCGGCTGCGGGCTGGGTGACGGCTTGCTGGCCTTGCGCCAGGCCTACCCGCAAGCGCGCCTGAGCGGCGTGGAATGGAGCTGGCCGTTAGCCCTGTGGAGCCGGCGGCGCTGCGCCTTTGCGCAGGTGCAGCGTGGCGACATGTGGGCACAGGACTGGGGCCGCTTCGACCTGGTCTACCTCTTCCAGCGCCCTGAAAGCATGGCCCGTGCGTTGCACAAGGCGCGCACGCAAATGCAAGCGGGCAGTTGGCTGGTCAGCCTGGAGTTCGCTGCCGACCTGCCAGCCGACGTGGCGTGCAGCACGCCGCAGGGCAAGCCGGTGTGGGGCTACCGCATCGCCGGCACGGGCGCGCGGGCTGAAGGCGCAAGCAAAAGTTTCGCGCCGCCCGGCCGATAAAACCGGCTGAAGCGGGCCTGCCAGCAACGGCCTGCCCACCGCGGCGCCTGCGCCGCCCCTGCTGGATAGAAAGCTATGTTCGTCCTCATCGGTTGGGCCTTGGCCCTGGTCTGCATCTTCGGTGTGTACATCGTGCACGGCGGCAACATCAGCGTGATCCTGAAGGCGCTGCCGTTCGAGATGATCACCATCTTCGGTGCGGCCATCGGCGCGTTCCTGGCCAACAACCAGATGAAGGTGGTGAAGGCGTCGCTGAAGGGCCTGGGCCAGTGCTTCAAGGGCAGCAAGTTCAGCAAGACGCGCTACCTGGAGTTGCTGGCGCTGCTGTACGACATCTTGCAAAAGGCGCGCAAGGAAGGGCTGATGTCGATCGAGAA
>JAYUPO010000330.1:0-3481 GCA_043760085.1 Burkholderiales bacterium | reverse complement strand
CCGAACTGTCTGACGCCTACTACGCCAGCCGCCCGCTCGATTCACGCCTGGGCGCCTGGGCTTCGCCGCAAAGCCAGGTCATCACTTCACGCGCCGTGCTGGTGGCCAATGCGGCCAAGGCGGGGGTGCGCCACGCCTTGAATCCGCCGCGCCCGCCGCATTGGGGCGGCTATCGGCTGCAGCCTGATGTTTGGGAATTCTGGCAAGGCCGCAAAAGCCGCCTGCACGACCGTCTGCGCTACCGCCGGGAAGCGGGCCAGTGGCTGCGCGAGCGCCTGGCACCCTGAAGCTGAGCCATCACCATCAATGGGCGGGATTGGCGTCGGCCACGCGGTAGTACAGGCCGTAGGGGTCGTTGTGCAGCACCGCCATGCGGCCTTGCACCACCACGGGTTCCAACGTGTACTTCACCGCCACCTTGCTGCGCACTTCGATCAGGCCTTCGGGGCCGGCCGGCACGCAGAAGTTGCAACTGGTGGGCACGGCCGACAGCAAGAAGTGCTTCTGCCGTTCGCCCGGCTCCAGCGGCATCATGAAACCCTGCACCTTCACCACTTGGTTGTTCAGGGCCTGCACATCTTTTGAGAACACCGGCAGCAGCGCCTTGTTCTCCTTGCGCAGGGTCACCGCGCTGAGCACGCTCCACGACACCACGCCGTCCACTTCCTGCAGCGGCTTGAAGGCGCTGCGCGGGTCGTGGTAGCCCGGCCCCTGGCCTGGCACCACGGGTGCAGCAGCGGGTTTCTCGGCGGCCGGTGCCTGGGCCAGTGCGGCACAGGCCCAGGCCAGCGGAAGGATCGTCAACCAACGGTGGCAATGCAAGGTGAATCTCATGTCACACCTTTCTTGTTGAACGCATCTCAGCGTGGGGCCTGAAGCAGCCGGGTCACGTCGAGCCGGAAACAGCGCCATGATGGCACCAACGCCGCCACGGCGGCGAGCACGAAGACGCCAGCGGCCAGCAGCAACACCGTCGGCGTCCACCAGGCCGCGGTCAGCGGCAGCGACTGTTGCTCGCGCAGCACCTGGCCCAACACATGCACCATGGCGTGGCCCAGCAGCAGGCCCAGCACGAGGCCCAGTGTGGCCAGCCAGAATGCTTCGAGCAACGGCAGCGCCGCTATCCGCCAGGCGCGTGCGCCAAGCATGCGCAGCATGGCCAGGTCGGGCTCGCGTTCGCGCACGGCGTGGGTCAGCGCCACGAACACCGACAGTGCCGCCACGGCCAACAGCACCCCGGCTGCACCACGCAGCAACTCCACGCCCACGCCCACCATGCGCAACAGCCGCGCACTTTCCAGCGCCGGCGCCGCGGCCTGCAAGGCGGGCTGGGCATTCACCCAGCGCGGCAGGCTCATGGCCGCCAGGGGCGAGTGGTAACTCACCAGCAGCAGGCTGACTTCGCGCGGCGCGTCGGCGGCATCCTCATGCTTGTCTTCGCCCGCGTGCGCAGGCTCGTGCTTGGGCTCGTGCGCCAGTTCATGCACCGCCCAGACCGACTCCAAGCTCGTGAGCACCAGCCGGTCGAGCACGCAAGCGCAAGGCGCCAGCACGCCGCTCACGGTGTACGGCGTCTGGGCATGCGCCGGCCCTTGCTGGCTCAAGCCATGGCTGCCATTGAAGCGCGCACCGGGGCCCAGCCGCAGGCTGGTGGCGACCTCGGCGCCCAACACCGCTTGCAGCGGCGCCTGCCATAACTGCCCTTCGCGCAGGACAGCGCCATGCACCTCCAAATACGCCGGCTCGGTGCCGACGATGCGAAAGCCACGCAGGTTGTCGCCCAGAGCCAAGGGCACCACGCGGGCCACCAGGGGCTGGTCGCGCAGCGCCTGCACAGATTCCAGCGGGATGTTGCCGCTGGGCGCGTCGAGGTGGAACACGCCGGCCAGGATCAACTGCAGCGGGCTGCCCTTGGCGCCCACGACCAAGTCGATGCCTTGCAGCCCGCGGCGCATGTGGGCATCGACCTGCTCGCTGGTCAGGCTCACGAAGACCATCGCCGCCACGCCCAGCGCCAGCATCACCAGATTGAGGGCCGCCACCAGCGGGCGCGCCCACAGGTAGCGCCAGGCCAGGCCGCCCAGCGTCATGGCGCCAGCCCGGGCAGAGCCAGGGTCACGGCCCCGGCCAGGGCATTGACGATGCGTGCATCGTGGCTGGCCACCACCAGCGTGGCGCCCTCCTGGCTGGCCTGGTCGCACAACAAGGCCGCAGCTTGCGCGCACGCGGTGTCGTCCAGGTTGGCGCTTGGTTCGTCAGCCAGGATCAAGCGCGGCCGGCGCAGCAGTGCGCGCGCCAGCGCCACGCGCTGCGCCTGGCCCAGGCTGAGTTCATGCGGCCGGCGGCGCTGCAAGCCGTGCAGGCCCAGGCGATGCAGCAATGCGGCGATGCGCGGCCGGTCGACGGCTTCGCCGGTGCCCACGTAGGGCAACTCCAGGTTGGCCTGCACATCCAGCGCGCCGCTCAGGTGCAGCCGCTGTGGCACGAAGCCCAGCGTGGCTGCACGCCAGGCGTCGCGCGCGCGCTCGCCCATGCGTGCCGGCTCGGCACCGGCCACCAGCAGTTGCCCGGCGCTGGGCGCCAGCAAGCCGGCCATCAGTGCTAGCAGGGTCGACTTGCCACTGCCCGACGGCCCGCGCACCAGCACGATCGCACCCTGCGGCACGGCCAGGTCCGCAAAAGCCAGCGCCGGCCCGTCGACGAAGTGGTAGCGCAGGCCTTGCAGCAGCAGCATGGGGCTCAGGCGCGCAGGCGGGCCTGAAAGGTCTGGCGAAACTTGGCCACCTTCGGCGCCACCACGGCGGTGCAATAGCCTTGGCTCGGATGGTTGGCAAAGTAATGCTGGTGGTAGTCCTCGGCCCGCCAGTAGTTGTTCAGCGGCAGCAACTCGGTGACCACGCGGCCGCCGTGCGCGGCCTGGGCCTGCGCCAACACCGCCTGCACCACGTCGCGCTGGGCCTCGCTGTGCAGATAGATGCCCGAGCGGTACTGCGGCCCCACGTCGTTGCCTTGGCGGTTCAGCGTGGTGGGATCGTGGATGTGGAAAAAGATCTCGAAGATCTCACTCAGGCTGATGCGGCTGTTGTCGAAGGTTACCCGCACCACTTCGTTATGCCCGGTGCGCCCGCTGCACACCTGTTCGTAGTTCGGGTGGTCGAGCTGCCCATTGCTGTAACCCGATTCGACCGACTGCACGCCGTCGACCTGTTCAAACACCGCCTCCACGCACCAGAAGCAGCCGCCGCCCAAGGTGATGAGTTCTGTTGCCAAGTGAGCCTCCAGCAGGAAAGGTTGGGTGAACGCATCAGTCGCCCGCCAGGCGCCGGGCTGACAGCGGGCGGCAGAATTATGTCGCCCGGCGCCGGCGCGTCGCTGCGCAACCTGCCGACACAATGGCGGCCACCACGCCACCATGAACGACCTCTTTTACCAACTCGACATTGCAGGCTGGAAGAGCGTGGCCGCAGCTCTGTTGCTGCCG
>JAYUPO010000329.1:0-9088 GCA_043760085.1 Burkholderiales bacterium | reverse complement strand
ATGGTGCCGGCCACGCCGCGCATCATCAAGGTGGCCTTCACTTCATCGGGCTCGTCGACCTGGATCGCCTGGAAGCGCCGCGTCAGCGCCGGGTCTTTTTCGATGTGCTTCTTGTATTCGGCAAACGTGGTGGCGCCAATGGTGCGCAGCAGCCCGCGTGCCAGCGCCGGCTTGAGCAGGTTGGCGGCGTCGCCCGTGCCGGCAGCGCCGCCGGCGCCCACCAAGGTGTGGGTTTCGTCGATGAACAGGATGATCGGTTTGGGCGCGGCTTGAACCTCGTCGATGACTGATCTCAAACGTTGTTCGAATTCGCCCTTCATGCTGGCGCCGGCCTGCAGCAGGCCGACATCGAGCACGCGAAGTTCAACCTCTTTCAGCGCCGGGGGCACGTCGCCGCGCACGATGCGTTGGGCAAAGCCTTCCACCACCGCGGTCTTGCCCACGCCGGCCTCGCCCACCAGGATGGGGTTGTTCTGGCGCCGGCGCATGTGCACGTCCACCACCTGGCGAATTTCGTCGTCGCGGCCGACGATCGGGTCCATCTTGCCCGCCCGCGCCTGCGCCGTGAGGTCGGTGGTGAAGCGCTGCAAGGCCTCTTGCTTGCCCAGTGCCGCGGGGGCAATTGCCGCGCTGAATTCGCCGGGGGCCGCGCCGTCGCTGCCCGGGGCGCCGGCGGCTTCGGGCGAGGTGCCGAGCAAGGTGGCGAAGCGGCCGCACAGGTCATCGACATTCACGCGCTCGAACTGGCGCGAGATGGCCATCAAGGCGCCGCGCAGTGAGGGCGTTTTCAGCATCGCCACCAGCACGTGGCCGCTGCGCACTTGCGCCGCGCCGAACATCAGCGAGGCATAGACCCAGCCGCGTTCGACGGCGGTGTCGACGAAGCTGGAGATGTCGCTGATGCTCGACGCCCCACGCGGCAGGCGGTCCAGGCTTTGCGTGATGTCAGCCGCCAGGGCGGCGGAATCGAGCTCGTAGTGGCGGGCGATGCGGTGCAGGTCGCTGTCGCTCGCGCTCAGGATCTGCATCAGCCAATGCTGCAGTTCGACGAACGGGTTGCCGCGCAGCTTGCAGAAAACGGTGGCGCCTTCAATGGCTTTATAGGCCGGTGCGCACAGCTTGCCGAACGAGGTGGTGCGGGCGATGTCAGGCATGGTCAGTGTTGAATGGCGAGGAACGAGGTGGCGGGGCGCAGACGCAGGCCGCCGCGCGGCGTGCCGCGGCCCAGCCAGGCGGCCACGCCCAGGCGCGGGCGCAGCGCGCGCTGTGGGCTCAGGCAGGCCGGCAGCCGGGCATCAGTGCGCAAGGCGAGGCGCAGATCCCAGTTCAGTTCGGGCCCGGCCAGCAACGGCACCCAGGCGAGCAAGGCCGGCCAGGCGCTGCCGCCGGGCAGGAAGGCATCGAACTGCGGCCGCGACAGCGGGCCCAGCACCAGGCCAAAGCGCGCTTGTGGGTTGAACACGCGGCTGCCGGCCAGGGCGCTGTGGCCGAGCTGCGCGCCGGGCGCGTGCGGCTGCATGGAGCGGTTAAATGTGATGGCAGCGGCGCGGCCCAGGCGCGCGTGCTGGGCGCCGCCCAGCGGCAGCCATTGCCCCACATTGGCCAGCACCGCCACGCCCACGCCGAAGTAGGCGCCGAGCACCTTGCACAGGCCTTCGGCGTGCCGGCTGCGGGCCGACAGCAGCCCGGCGTGATACGCCAATGCCCGCTGCGGCAAGGCCGCTGGCGCATGGGGCAAACCAGCCAAGCCGCAGAGCCAGGCCAGGTAGCGGTCAGACGCCGGCCGATCGGCTTGAACCACCGGCTGCCCTTCAGCCCAGGCGCGGTAGAACAGGCTGAGCATGCGGTGGTGAAAGATGTCGAGAAAGTGCGCCGCCGCGCCGTCGCCATGCTGATGCAGCCGTTCGCGCACGTATTCGGTGATGTGCAAAGGCATCGCGCCTTGCGGCCCGAGCAGGCCGAAGAAGCGCTGGTGCAGGCGCGGCGGCGCGCCGGGCCGCAGCTCCAGCCGGGCCAGCGGGGCCGGCGCAAAGTCAAGCTCGGGCGCCTGCGCCAGGCGCAGCGCTTCCTGGCTGGGGCGCTGGGCCTGGCCGGTGCGCGGCGCATGCGCGCGCAGCGCGTCCACCTGGCGCATCAGGGCAAAGAAGTCATGCGCCCAGGGTTCACGCTGCACCTGCGCCCACAGCGTGTCCAGCGCGTCCAGCGTGGCCAACGCAGCCAACGCCGTGGCTTCATCCGTGGCGTGGGCCGTGCTGCCGCCAGGCGCCGGCGTCACAACACGCCCCGGTGCCCCGGCCGCACCGGCCAGGTCTTGATGACGCCGCGTTGCAGCGTGCGCAGCGTGGTTTGCGTGAAGCTGTTGATGGCGGCGTGGCGGGAAAAGAAGCGCTCCAGTACGCAGCCCAGGGCGAAGGCGCTGGCGCCGTGGAAGCGCTGTTCGTCAAGTTCGATCTCCAGGCCCAGGCCCCAAGCCATGCTCATCGGCCCATTCTTCGGCCCATCCATCGGCGCCCGCCTGGCGATGCGCTGCACGCGCACAGTTCGCACGCCCTCGGCCTGGTGCGCCCAGGCCGGGTCGTTCGCCGGGCCATACAGGCGCAGCAACTGGCGCAGCGCGGCGGCGGGGTCGGCCGCTTCATCGTCCAGCGCCAGCAGGTTTTGCGACAGTTGCGCCACCAGTTGCCAACCCACATCGCCCAGCGCCTGGCGCGACGCCGGCTTGGTGGGCCCGCGCAGGCAAACCACCTTGCGCACCGGGCCAGGTGTTTCAAGCTGCCAGGCGCGTTCGCCGCCGGCCAGGCCTTGCGGCAGGAGCAAAGGCAGGTCGCGGTTGCTGACCCAGGCGCTCACTGCAAGCTGGCGCAGCGCCGCGCGGTGCGCGCCGTGCCCGGGGTCACCTAACGAGATGAAGACTTCTTCGCCGACATAGCCGGGGGCCCGCGCGTCGGCTTGCGGGCGCTGGCCCGTGCGGCGCGGCTCGCGGCGCAGGCTGTAATGCGCGCCGGCGCCTGCGGCCTGGCCGTGCGTGCTTTGGTACAGCGGCGTGAAGGCCACGGGCCCTTCACTGCCCGGGCCATGGCCGGCCACGCTGTCCAGGCTGTGCACTTCATAGTCCATGGGCCGCGTGCGCTCGGGCACGAGGTGGTGTTCCCAGGCATTGGCGCTGAGGGCGACGCGATCCAGCCGCTTGCGAAACAGGTTCACCGCCGGGGTGCAGAACAGGGCCAGGCTTTGCGCGTTGACCAGGGCTTGCAGCGCCGGCTCGCCGCGGCTGAACGGCAGCACCAATTCAAGCTCACCGCTGTGGTGCGTGGCCAGCCGGTCTTTTAGATCGGTGATCTCGAAGAACAGCAGTCGCTGCGGCAGCGCCGCCACCTCTTGCAGCAAGCGGTGGCCGCTGAAGTTGCGCGCCGTTTCCGGCAGCAGGGCGTGGTCAGCGTCGAAGCCCAGGGCATGAATGCTGTCTTCGCCGCGCCAACGGTTCAGATCAGCCACACCGCCGTGCACCCCGCCGTGCACCCATGAACCCAGCCCGGTACCCAGCACCAGCTCGTGCAGGCGGTAGGCCAAGTCGTCGGGCGCGCTGATGTACAGCGCCAGGCGGTCCAGGCCGAGCTGGCTGAAGTGCAGCCCGGGCGCGGCGCGCAAGCCAATGCGCAGGCCGCCTTGGGCGGCGCGTGCCGCGCCTAGCGTGCCCCAAGGCAGGTCGGGTGCATGGCTGAAATACTGCACGCGCGTGAGTTCGACTGGCCAGAGCGTCACGGCCATGGCGGTGCGGAACTCGCAGCAGGTGTCTTGCCCGCGCGGCAGCAGCGAGTGCACGGCGCTGGCGCGCGGCACCGGGTGGCCGTGCATGAGGTTGGGGTCGGTGGTGTCCACGCCGAGCTGCAAGACCATCATCGCCGGCAGCGGCGCCAGGAAGTTCGGGTACAACGATTCAAGCAACTGGGCGATCAGGCGCGGCTGCTCGGCGTCGAGCTTCATGCGCACGCGGGCGGCCAGGAAGGCAAAGCCTTCGAGCAGGCGCTCGACGTACGGGTCGGCCACCTCGGTGTTGCCCAACGCCAGGCGCGCGGCGATCTTGGGGTGTTCGCGGGCGAATTCGGTGCCCAGCTCGCGCAGCACGTCCAGCTCGTCCTGGTACAAGCGGGCGAAGTCGGTGTCCATCAGCTTGCGTTCATCAGCTTGCGCCTATCAACCCGTGGTCATTCACAGGCCCCGCGGCGGCAGGCCCACCGAGGCGTCGCGCACCTCCACCTGCCCGGCTTCCAGGTCGAGCCGGGTGCGCAGCAAGATGTCCAGCGCCACCGGCTGCGCCCAGAGCTGGCCGCGGATTTCGAACTCGATCATGTTGTGCGTGTCCAGCACGCTGCCGCCCTGCACCGCGCGCACGCTCAAGTGCTGCGGCAGGATGCGCGGCTCGAAGCGCAGGATGGCGCTGGTGATGGCGCGTTCCAGCTCGTGCACATCGAGCTTGGAGGCGCGCTGCCCGGCCAGCGGCGGCAAGCCGAAATTCAGCACGCTGCGCGCCAGCGTGGGGTGGGTGTCGTTCCAGTCGGCATGCGCCTGGGTGGCGTTGAACAGCCAGCGCAGGTCGCGCAACACGGCTTGGCGCAACTGGGCCTTGCTCATCACGCGCTGCGCTTCGGGCTCGCTGCGCTGACCAGGGTGTTCGTCGGTCAGGCGGTCGAGCAGGGCGGGCTGCAGGCGCTCACGCAGTGCAGGCGGTTCACGCGGATCATGCCGATCGGGGCTGGCCAGGGCCATCAAGCCACCTGCGGCAATTCATCGCTGAACATGGTGCTGCCGCTGCGCAGGCCGCTGGCCTGCTGCGGGTGGTATTCCACTTCTACTTTGATGAACGCCAGGGCCACGCTTTCCAGCGTCTGGCCCTGCGCATCGGTGCTGTGCTGCACCGCGGTGACGCGCGCCTGGCTCAAGCTGATGCTGAAGTAGTCTTCCTGCGCGCCGCCGGCGCGGCGCATGGTCAGCTTGGCCTGCGCCACTTCGTCATTGGTGGCCAGTGCGGCCAGCAGCGCGGTGGTGGCGCGGTCAATGCGCTTGAAGACGGTGAGCTCGCTGTAGGCGCGCCGCCGCGCGGCCGCCGAGCTGCCCACCGCGGCGGTGGCTTGCACGCCCCATTGCCAGCCGCACAGCGCAATGTCGTCGGTGTGGCCCGGCTCAACGGCTTCGCCCTTGACCTTGCCGGCACGCCGCGTTTGCACATGCAGGAAGATGTCTGCGCCCTGGCCCGCAGGCAAGGCCGGGCTCTTGTTGGTCACGGCGGGCATGGCAAACCCCTCGGCGGGTCAAGTGATCGCGGTGGTCTTGATGTTCCAGCCGAACTTCACTTCGCCACCCAGGCCGCCCTTGTCGTCTTGCGGCTTGTAGGAAAAGTCGATCGAGCCGTAGCTGAGGCTCACGCTTTCGTTGATGTCGCCGCCACCACCGCCTGAGGGCGAAACCGAGGTGATGAAGACTTCCTTCATGGTGACCTTGAGAAAGTCTTTCTGGCCTTCGCCTGACTTGCGGGCGGTGAGCACGGCTTCCTTGAAGTGCATGCCCTGGGCGCACTTCTTGGCCAGCACGGGCGAGGCCTTGTCGTAGTTGTGGGCAAAGTTCATCAGCCCGGGCGTGGCCTTGCCTTTGCCGCTGCCGCCGCCGCCCAGGGCGCTTTCGTTGTGCACGCTCCAGGCCCAGCTCAGGACTTCGACCTCGCCCTTGTGGTCTTGGTGCGTGGCTTCGCCGTCAACGCCGTCGAACTTGATGTGTGTGTCCAGTGACATGATGAATCCTCTTCAGGTTCAGGTTAGGGGCATGCTCGCCCGATGTATTCATTTCTTTTCGGAGGGCAGTGTGGAAACCAGGCGCAACGACACCGTCAGGCCTTCGAGCTGGTAGTGCGGGCGCAGGAAGAACTTCGAGTTGTAGTAGCCCGGGTTGCCGGCCACTTCCTCGACAAACACTTCCGCTGCAGCCAGCGGTTTTTGCGCCTTCACAGTGTCTGATGAATTGGCCGGGTCGCCATCCACATAATTCATGATCCAGTTGTTCAGGTACTTCTCCATCGAGCTGCGTTCCTTGAACGAACCGATCTTGTCGCGCACGATGCACTTCAGGTAATGCGCGAAACGCGCGCAGGCAAACAGGTAGGGCAGGCGCGCCGACAGGTTGGCGTTGGCCGTGGCGTCGGGGTCGTCGTACTCGGCGGGTTTTTGCAGCGACTGCGCGCCGATGAAGGCCGCGAAATCGCTGTTCTTGCGGTGCACCAGGGGCATGAAGCCGTTCTTGGCCAACTCGGCCTCGCGCCGGTCGCTGATGGCAATTTCGGTCGGGCATTTCATGTCGATGCCGCCGTCGTCAGTGGGGAAGGTGTGCGCCGGCAGGCCCTCCACCGCGCCGCCGCTTTCCACGCCGCGGATGCTGGTGCCCCAGCCATAGAGCTTGTACGAGCGATTGATGTTCACGGCCATGGCATACGCCGAATTGGCCCAGGTGTACTTGCTGTGGTCGCCGCCGCCCGTTTCTTCCTCGAAGTTGAAGGCATCCACCGGGTTGGTCTTGGCGCCATAGGGCAGGCGCGAAAGAAAGCGCGGCATGGCCAGGCCCACATAGCGCGCGTCTTCCGATTCGCGCAGCGAGCGCCAGGCGGCGTATTCGGGCGTGGTGAATATCTTGGTCAGGTCGCGCGGGTTGGCCAGCTCCTGCCACGAGCTCATCTGCATGGCGCTGGGCGCGGCCGCGGCAATGAACGGCGCGTGCGCCGCGGCGGCGATCTTCGACATCTCGCCCAGCAGTTCCACGTCAGCCGGCGTGTGGTCGAAGTAGTAGTCGCCCACCAGGCAGCCGAACGGGTGGCCGCCGAACTGGTCGTACTCCTCGGTGTAGGCCTTCTTGAAGATGGGGCTCTGATCCCACGCCGTGCCCTTGTAGCGCTTGACGGTCCTGGCCAGTTCGGCCTTGGGAATGTTGAACACGCGAATCTTCAACATTTCGTCGGTCTCGGTGTTGTTCACCAGGTAGTGCAGGCCGCGCCAGGCGCTTTCAAGTTGCTGCAAGTCGGGGTGATGCAGGATCTCGTTGACCTGCTGCGAGAGTTTGTTGTCAAGCTCGGCAATCATGGCTTCGATCGACACCAGCACGTCGCTGCCGATGAGCTTGCTGCCGGCCAGCGCCTGCTGCGCCAGGGTGAGCACGGCTTGCTCGACGGCGCTCTTGGCCTCGTCACTCTTGGGCCGGAATTCCTTGTTCAGCAAGGCGGCGAAATCGTTGCCGGCAAGCTGCATGCCTTGCAGGGGCGGGGCGGTCTGGGTGCTTTGTTCGGCCATGGTGTGCTCTCTTGAAGAAGGGTTCGAACTGCGCCGGTGGCTACGCGGCAGGCGGCGCCGCTTTGGCAGCGGCCAGTGACTTGAGTAGCGCCTCGTCTTTGATCACCTGCGCGATCAGCTCTTCAGCGCCGGTCTTGCCGTCCATGTAGGTGATGAGGTTGGCCAATTGCTGGCGCGCTTCGAGCAACTGGCGCAGGCCTTCGACCTTGGCCGCCACCGCGGCGGGCGAAAAGTCGTCCATGCTTTCGAAGGTGATGTCCACCGCGAGGTTGCCTTCGCCGGTGAGCCGGTTGGCCACCTGGAACGCCGCGCGGGGTTTCATCGAGCGCATGCGGGCGTCGAAGTTGTCAACGTCCACGTCGAGGAACTTGCGCTCGGCCACCGGCGCCAGGGGTTCGCTGGGTTTGCCGGACAGGTCGGCCAGCACGCCCATCACGAAGGGCAGTTGCACCCTCTTCTCGGCGCCATAAAGTTCAACGTCGTATTCGATCTGCACCCGCGGGGCGCGGTTGCGGGCGATGAATTTCTGGCTGCTTTGGGCCATGGTGGAATGCTCCTGTGCGGCTTGAAGTTATGGCAACCTTGCCTTAGCTCGAAGCCGGGCTGCCGGCAACGCGCTCGACCTGGCTCAGGCCGTCGGGGGCCAGGTCGCGGATGATCTCGATGAAGCTCATGCCGATCAGCCGCTGCGCGCGGCGAATCAACAGCGGCGCGGGGTGGCTGGGCTCGTGCGCTTCCAGCCAGGTGCACACGCGCTCAAGCTCGCGTTGCGCATCGGCGCGGTTGTTCAGGGCGTTGGCGCCTGCGGCTGGGGTTGCGGTGGGCGTGGGCGCGCCGCCTGCTGCCGCTGCTGCGGGCAGGTTGCTGTCGGCGCCTGGCTGCGCCGTGCCGCCGGCCAGGCCGCGGCCGAGCAGCGCCCAGAGTTGCATGAAGGCAGCCAGGTCGGGCGCGCGCGCCGTGCCCAGCTTTTCATTCAGCACGGCCGAGATGCCTGCCAGCGCCGTGTTGCCCCGGGCCGCGGTGTGCGCCAGCGCCGGGTGGCGGCGGCCCAGTTCACCCAGGGCCTTCAACACGCCGGCCGCTGTGGGCGCCACTTCACCCGGCCCGGCCTGCGCCTGGCCCAGGCCCAACTCGAGTTCGCGCAGGCTCAGGCTGCCGCGTTCATTCACCAGCGCAGCGGCGCGCAGGTCGGCCAGGGCGGCGTCACGGCCGGCCAGGGGCGCCAGCGCGTTCAGGCGCATCGTGGGGTCGTTGCCGTCGCTGGCGTCAAGCTGCGGGTGCACCGTGTCCCAATACCGGCGCAGCAGCTCGTGCAGCAACTCCAGGCCAGTGGCCACGCCGCCCAGGCCTTGCAGGTGGGCGGCGCTGCGCAACAGCAACACGGCCACGCGAACGTCACGCGTGCGCGCGGCCAGGGCCAGGGCGTGCGCTTGCACGGCCGGCCAATCCGGCGGCTCGGCGGGGTAGACCTTGGCCCCGTACTGGCGTTCGGGCTTGCCCGCGGCGCATTGCTCCAGGGCCTGGAACGCCGGGTCGAGGTCAAGGTTCGGCCCGGCCGGGTGGGCATCGGCCAGCGGGCTGAGCAAGGCTTCAAGATCGACCGGCAGGTCTGGCATGGTGCTAACGCCCGCTTGGCAAGCGGGCGGCTGGGTGCATGGCGCGAACTCTAGGCACCCGAGGCGCGCCTGCCAGTGGTCGAAAGTCACCTTGCACGGCCACCGGGGCGGCGCCATCCCCTCGGCAGGCGGCTCAACCCATCG
>JAYUPO010000328.1:0-3496 GCA_043760085.1 Burkholderiales bacterium | reverse complement strand
CACGGCCACCCAGGCCAATTGCCCGCCCATGGAGCGCGGCGCGATGGCGAAGTGGGCGTGGGCTTCTTCGTCGAGCAACTGGTCTTCAAGTACGCTGGCCAGCGCAGCGCGCATCTTGGGCGCGGGAGCTTTGGGCAGCGTGACGCGATGCCAGGCCACGTCGGCATCGGCCAGCACCAGCACCATGGTGTCGGCCTTGGGCAGCAACGGCGCGGGTGCACGGCCCTGGCTGTCGATGTGACTGCCGTCATTGCTGAGCGCGAATTGCAACCCTTCGGTGGCCACGGCGCTGCTGGGCACCGCACTGGTTGCGGTGCGCGCCGACAGCCGCGGGCGCGGAGGCATCAGGATCACAAGGACGGACATGGGGCTGGGAGGCTATCGGTTCAAAGACCAGGTGGCAAATTGCTTACTTTTGTAAATCAATGACTTACCGCGGGTTGCAGAAGTGGGTTGGGGGGGATTTTGGCGGCAATTTCCGGCCGCGACGATCCCGTGGTGCGCACCACCTTCATTTCAATTCCGTGTGCGTGCTGCGCCGTTCGCGGCGAATGGCGACCATGTCGTCGGTCGAGCGCCGCTGGATGATCGACGTTTCCTCCAGTGCGCGTTGATCCAGCCGGAAGCGCCCGCCGACCTCGAAATACGCTGAGGTCACGCCGACCCGCCGCGGGTCCAGCGTCAGGCCCGATGGTAGATGGCTGCGGGCTTCGACCAGCGACTGAAATGGGCTGCGCTGGCGGGTCTGAATCAAACGGTCGGCGCTGGCCAGATCCATGCCTTCCACCACGGCGGCGATGACTTCACGCGGCGCCGTGTTCAGGTTCACCGGAGTAGCCACCGGCAGGATCTGCAGCCGCGTGGCCAGCCGTGCCACCGTGGCCGCATCGAAGCCCAGCCAGGCCAACTGCGCGATGCTCTGCGCTGCCACCGGGCGGCTGCCGGATTCGGCCCCGGCCCAGGCCGCCAGCAACGTGGTGGCCAGGGTGTCACCCAGGCTGGCGCCCAGACCGAGCGACTCGCAGATGAGCTTCAGGCTGCGCAGCTCAGTGGCGGCCAACTTGGCGTCTTGTTGTAACAAGTTGCGCAGGTTGTAGCGTGACTGCGCATCGACGATGTAGCCAGACAGAAACGCCTCGGGGCCGCTGTCAGCATTGTTGTCGCGGTCGGTGGCCAGGAAGGTTGACAGGCGCGCTTCGGCCAGTGGCACGGCCCAGGGTTCGCCCAGATGATCAGCGCCGCCTATGCGCGCGTCTTCACGCAGGATCAGGCGCGCCCAGTCCAGCGCGCCATTGAGGATCCACGCCGCCTGGGTGCGCGCACGTTCGGCGCTTTCCACCTGCACCGCGCGCCACTGCTGCCACACCATGTTGGCCGCCAGCGTGGCCACCAGCGTGAGCACCAGCATGGCCAGCAGCAAAGCGGCACCGCGCTGCCGCGCCCGGGTGGGCACGACGCGGTTCACAGCGATAGCGGCGGTCATAGCGGCCATGCCGCGATGACGATGTCGCGCGTCAACACCAGTTCACCCTGGTTCACCACCAGGCGCACGCCGGTGGGCAATTGAACCCGGGCCCGCGGCGCCGTGGGCGGGGGGCCTGCGCCGGTGGGGGTTGATGGATTTGCCGGGTTGGGCGGGCCCGGCGGCGTGGTGGGCGTGGGCGGGGCGGGTGGCGTTGGTGCAGGCGCAGTGGGCGGGGCCACCAAGTCACCGCTGCTTTGTGCGTTGGTCCAACTGTTGCCGCGATAAAAGTAAACCTGCCAGGCGCTCACGCCTTCCAGGGCGGTGGTGGGCGGGCGCTCAAGGTTGTCGAGCTGATGGCTGCGCATCCAGCTGTCTTGCAGGTCAGCCTGAACGGTGGTCACGGGCCCGGCCCAGCGCACGAAGCGCTGGCCTTGCAACGACCAGGCCACCAATTGCATGCCCTGCGGCGTGCGCCGGGTCAGGCGCATGGTGGCGCCGTCAAACGCCAGCGGGTTGACGGCTGGTGTCTCCTGCACCGCGCCCAGGTCTTGCTCGAACTGCGCCACCACGGTGTTCAGGCGCAGGGTGCGTTCCATCGCGACGCGCGTGCCCTGCTGGCCGCGGCTGATGGCGTCGATGCCTTGCCAGGCCATGCCGGCCAGCACAGCCATCACCACCATGGCGACCATCACTTCGACCAGCGTGAACCCGCGCGGCTTGGCTGTCACCGTACCCGGCTCTCAGGGCTATGGCGAGCATTTGCAACGACGAGCGACGCCGGCTGGGGTGGCCGAGCGGGTGTGCTGGATTCGTTCACAGGCTCAGTACTTCGGCAACACGGTGGAAAGGGTCAGCAGCGGCACGCCGGTGTCGGTGCCCACCACGGCATCGACACGCCGGAAGTTTGGGTTGGGCGTGCCACGCACGACCACCTGGCCCTTGTAGTCGCGCCCCAGCTGGTTGCAGGTGAAATCCGCTTCGCCCAGGTCGGGGAACTGGCGCGCCAATTTCAAGTTGGCGAGCTGGTTGTCGGCGCACCACTGGGCGCTGATCACATCACCCAGGCGTTGGGCGTTGTCAGTCAGCGCGCCGGCTGCGCGCAGGCCCGCACCCAAGGCCACGGCCACGATGGCCAGGGCCACCATCACCTCGATGAGCGTGAAGCCACGCCGGCGCGGCTGCCGGAGCGCGGTGTCGGGCGGCCTGGCAGGTCTCATTGATCCACGACCTCGAACGGCCCCAGGCCGTCGCTGGCCAGCACCAGGCGTTCGTTGCCCAGGCGCAGCACGATGCGCTGCGGGCCGATCATGGGCTCGGGGCCCAACACCACGCCGCGCGCGCCCACCACCTCGGCCAGGGTGTGCTCGTCGAGCCAGCGCTGTGGCAGGGCCAGCACCTTGGGCAGGCCTTCGAAGTGGAAGTCGGAGCCGTCGTTGCCGTGCACCGGCACCCAGGCCGCCACCAGGCCCGAGGCGCGCGCCTCGGCCCGCGCCGATTCGAGCAAGGCCGCCAGGCGCTGGCCTTCATGTTCCAGCTTGTTGGCCGTGCCGTCGCGCAAGGACAGGCTGGCCACGCCGCTGGCGATGGCGATCAACGCCACCACGACCAGCCATTCGATGAGCGTGAGACCGCGTTGGCGCATGGTCGGGCACGCAGGGCGGGCACCGGCTGGCAGCTTGCCGCCGAACGGCATCAAGAGAGGTTGGCGCGTGTCATTGCCAAGAGCCGATGTCAGCGTTCTTGCCGTCACCACCGGCTGCGCCGTCGGCACCGAAACTGAAGATGTCGATCTCGGCCTTCACGCCCGGGTTGAGAAACTGGTAGGCACGGCCCCAAGGGTCGGCCGGCAGTTTGTCGAGGTAGGGTTTCCAGGTCGGCGGCACTACGCCGGCGGTGGGCTTGCGCACCAGGGCTTCCAGGCCTTGCTCGGCGCTCGGGAAGCGCTGGTTGTCGAGCTTGTACAGCTTCAGTGCCTGCATCAGGTTGTTCACGTCGGTGCGCGCGGCCGTGACGCGGGCGTCGTCTGCGCGG
>JAYUPO010000327.1:0-9166 GCA_043760085.1 Burkholderiales bacterium | reverse complement strand
GGTTGGCCAGCACATTCACCAGCGCGGCCGGGCCGATGGTCCACAGGAACAGCGAGGTGCGCCGTTCCAGGTGGAAGGCGTGGTCGAAGAAGTGGATCTGAAAGCCCGCCAGCAACGCGGCCAGCGCCACCCAGGGCATCAGCCGCGCCGCGTCGGCGCGGAAGGCCTCGCCCACCAGCACCGCGGCGAGTTGCTGGTTCAGGCACATCAGCGCCGCGCACACCGGCAGGGTGATGAACAGCAGCAGCTCGCCGGTGCGCCGCATCTGCGCCTGGGCCGCCGCCGCGCCGCCGGTTTCAAAGGCGCGGATGGCCAGCGGATACGACGCGATGCTGATGGCGATGAACAGCGCGCTCACCGCGCGGTCCATCAGCCCATAGGCCACCGCATACACCCCCACCGCTTCAGCGCCGAGCAACCACTGCACCAGCAAACGGTCTGAGGTGGCTAACACGTAGTTCAAGGCGAAACCGAGCGACAGCGGCGCGCCAAACTGCAACAGTTGCAGCACCTGCGCGCGCGCCACGCCGCGCTTCAGCGCGGCCCACAGCGTGGGCACGTCCACCACCGCTGCGGCGGCGCCGGCGGCCAGCGTGCCGCACAGCAAGGCCACGCTGGGCACCGCCACGCCCTGCAGCAAGGCCCAGCCCAGGGCGAGCTGGCCCACCGCGTGGCCCGACTCGATGAGGTTGTAGCGCCAGGTGCGCAGCGCGCCGCGGTTGAAGGCCTGGTTGATGACCACCAGGCTGCGCAGGCCGACGATGGGAATGGCCAGCCACAGGCCGCGGCGCAATTCGGCTGCCAGCGGCAGCAGCCACAGCGCTGCGGCAAACAGCAGGCCGAAGGCCAGCCAGGTGCCGGCCAGGCAGCGGTAGGCGCCGGCCTGCAGGGCGGGCAGGTGGCCGTCGCGCTGGGCAGCATCGACATGTCGCGTCACCGCCACCTGGATCCAGTAGAACAGCACCGACTGCGCCATCAGCACCACGCTCATCACCAGCGCAAAGATGCCGTATTCGCCCGGTGTGGTGTGGCGCGTGAAGAGGTAGATCGACGCAAAAGAGGCCAGTGCCGGCACCACCTGCGACGGCAAGAAGCCCACTACCTGCCGCGCCAGGCTCATTGAGTTTCCAAGCCTCGCGGCGCAGGTGGCGCGCCCAGCACCCGCCGACGCGCCTTGTGCCACACCGCGCGCCAACTGAAGTGCCAGGCCTTGCCGTCAACCAGCGTGCGTTGACCCCAGGCGTTGAGCGTGTGCAGGCCGTCCGGGCACGGGCCATCGGGCTGCGGCGCCAGGCGGCACACCAGCGTTTCGCGATAAGTCTGGGGCGTGCACTGCTCGACGCGGTACAGCGCCAGCGCCGAGCCGTAGCCGGCGCTGCCGTCCTGGCCCGGGCGGTAGAGCTGGCCGGCGTGCCAGAAGAAATTGCCGGCCATGCGCGCACCGCGCAGGTCGAGCAGCACCGGGTTGTGCGCATGCGGCTGCCACGGCCCGAGCAGGTGGTCGGCGTGGTACAGGCACAGGTTGGCCCAGGGTTCGCGATCGGCGTCGCTGAAGGCCAGCCAGAAGCGGCCCTGCCAGTGGAAGATGGCCGGGTCGGCCACGGCCACGCCACTGATCAGGCATGCCAGCGGTGCCCAGCGCCCTTCGGCGCTGACCTCGTGCAACACACATTCGCGCCGGTCGCCCGTCTCGGCCATGCCGTACAGGCGCCCGTCATGCTCGAAGACATTTGGAAACGAGGCATGACCAGGGCCGTTCAACGGCACCCGCGCCAGGGTCACCAGGTCGTTGCCCAGGGCCTGCATAAGCTCGATGTGGCCCAGGCCTGTTTCTGCGTCATAGCGTTCGCAGAACAGTTGCGTGGGCTCGCCCGGCATGCCGAAGGGGTCGGCCCAGTAGCCGCTGGCATCGCGCTGCGCCAGCCAGCGCACGCGCGGCAGGCCGGGGCGTTCAAGCAGGGTGTGGATCGGCGCGTCGATCACGCCCACGCGCCAGTGCTCGGTCAACCAGCGCTCGCGCGTGCTGCGCAGCGCCGCACGCCAGCGGCCGCGCCAAAGCGCCGCCAACACGGCCGGCCCGCCCAGCGCGGGCAGGGGTGCCACCGGGTGCGCGCCCGCGCCCGCGGCGTCAGCGCAGCCGGCATCGGCCCAGCGTTGCAGGGCTTGTTCGAGCAGCCGGTACAGGGCTTCGAACAAGCCGTCCACACCGCGGCGGTAGTGCGCGCTGGCGCTGCCGCACACCTGGTGCAGCCGCTGCCAGCCGGGCTGGCCCGGGGCCTGGCACAGCAGTGTCAGTTGCGCACCCTGCCCTTGCGCCAGGTGCGCCACGCCGGGCCAGCGCGCGGCCAACTGGCGGCCATCGCCGTCCACCGGCACCCAACGCGGCATGCTCAATGCAGCACCATCGCGCTGCGCACTGCGGAATCCGCCCTTGACGCGGCCCGGCGGGCTCAATGGTGCACCTTCGTGCTGCGCACTGCGGTATTCGCCCTTGGGGCGGCCCGGCGGGCTCATGCCGCGCAGCGGCACCTGCGGGCACAGGTCGATCAACACGTCGGCCACCTGGGGCTCGTGGGCGGCCTGCAGCCAGGGTTGCAACGCCAGCGGCGGGCCGGGGCGCAGCAGCGCCGGCGCCTGCGGGCCGTGCGCCCAGGGCACGTTAACGGGCACCGCCCAGACGCGCAGGTCCACCCCCGGCAGTTGGGCCAGCCTGGCGGCCAGCTCGGCCACCCACAGCGGCAGGCTGCCGCCGGGTATGCGCAGCGCGACTACACGCATGGGCGCAGGGGTCTGGGGTGCATCGGTCACGGCTTCAAGTCACAGCTTCAAGTCACAGCTTCAAAGCCGGCGGTACACGGCGTCGGGCAGGTGGAAGCGGCGCTTGTTCAGCACCGTGCCCAGCAGGTTGGCCTTGACGGCGCGCAGGCTCGCCACCAGGGCCTCGGCCACCGGCGCGCGGGTGCGTTCGGCTTCAAGCACCACGACCACGCCGTCGCAGTGCGACGCCACCATCAAGCCCAGGCGCGACAACGAAGTGGCCGGCATGTCCAGCACCACTTCCTCAAACTGCTCGCGCAGCGCCTGCCACAGGTCGCTGCGCGACAGCAAGGCAAATTGCGCGTCAGTCGGCGAGTGCGGCAGCAGGCTGCCCTGCCACCAACCCTCTGCCGTGCGCTGCAACGAGGCCGGCAGGTCTTCCTGCCGCGCCAGGGTGGCCAGCACACCGTCGCCCGCGCCGGCGCTGGCCTGGCCGCCCAGCACCAGCACCTTGCGGCCCATGCTGGCCACGGCCAGGCTGGCGTAGGCGCGCGCCAGCGTGGTGGTGCCTTCGCCGGCGCCGCTGGCGATGAATTCGATCAGTCGTGCGCTGCGGTGGGCCAGGGCGGCATCCACCCGCACCAACAGTTCAGCCAAGTGGGACAGGTCGAGTTTGCTGTTCATGAAACCACTCACTTGAGAGGACACTGTTTCGGTGTCGAAGGCCGAAGGGGATTGCAGCGCCGGCGCCACGCTCGGCGCGCTGCGCATGCGGCGCGAATGCAGCAGCTCGAGCGCCGTCTTGCCGATGAAAGCGGTGTTGGTGTCGAGGTATCGCCGCCACAGCCGCCGCGGCTCGCTGGCCAGGCGGTGCAGCCACTCCAGCCCGCGCGCGCGCATCCAGTGCGGGGCGTGCGGCACGGCGCCGGTATGGAAGTCGAACGCCGCGCCCACGCCCAGCATCACGGCGTTGACGTGGCCGCGGTGGTCGGCCATCCACAGTTCCTGCTTCGGGCAGCCCAGGCTGACGAACAGCAGCGCCGCGCCGCTGGCGTTGATGGCCTGCACCACGGCCATGTCTTCCGCTGCCGAGAGCGGCCGAAACGGCGGCGCATGGCAGTACGCAATGATCAGCGCCGGAAAGGCGCGCCGCAACACCGCTTGAAGTTCATCCAGCCGTTGCGCCGTGGCGCCATACAGGCCGATGGGCAGGCCCTGCTCGCTGGCCGCCGCGCAGAGTTGCCACATGCTGCCCGGCCCATCCAGCCGGCCCTGGTGCCAGTGCCCCTTGCGGCGCAGGCTCCAGGCGATGGGCGCGCCGTCGCTGGCGGCCATGTCGGCCAGCTCGATGACCCGGCCATGACGCGCCTCGCGGTTGGCCGTGACCACCGAATGCACGTTCACGAAACAGACGTAGCGCGACTGCCGCTGCCGCGCCCATTCGAGCAGCACTTGCTGCATGCGCTGGGCACTGAGGGCGTCGATCGGCACGCCGATCACGCGCTCGCGCCGGCGCCAGGGGTAGTCGGCGCTGGTTTGCGCCGGTGCGCCGGGTGCCGTGTCGGCCTTGGTCAGGCTGCCGCCGCGCGCGCCGCCGCGGGCCAGGCGCAGATAGTTTTCATACACCGGCGCCAGCACCTGCGCCGGCTGATAGGGCTGGATGGCCTTCACCGCAGGCGCGCCGCCATAGTGCGCCGCGGCGTCAAGCACCACGGCCAAGGCGGCAGCAAAGGCGGGCGCGCTGCGTTCGGCCGCAATGGCGCCATTCACCCCGGGCAGCACGGCGCGGCGCACCTCGCCGACATCGGTGCTGGCCACGGGCAGGCCACTGCCCAGGGCTTCGAGCAGCGCCATGGGCATGCCTTCGTAGGCCGACGACAGCGCGTACACGTCGGCCGCGGCCAACACGAGCGCAATCTGCGCCGCGCTCTTCAGGCCCAGAAAGTGCACCCGGCCGGCCAGGCCTTCGCGTTGCACCCGCGCTTGCAGCTCGGCGCGCAACACGCCGTCGCCCACCACCAGCCAGGCCACGTCGCGCCCCGCTGCCACCAGGCGCGCAAAGGCCTCGAACATCAACACCGGGTCTTTCTGCGCATCGAGCCGGCCCACGCTGACGATGCGCTGCGTGGCCGCTGCCAACCCCAGCTCGGCGCCGAGTTGCGCGCGCAGCGCGGCGCGCTCGTCGGGCGCGCGCAAGTGGAAGATTTCAGTGTCGACCCAGGTCGAGATGAAACGGATCTGCTGCGCCTGCGCCGGGTAGCGCCGGGCCAGCGTGGCCACGCCGCTGTCGCGCACGCACCAGGCGCTGGCCAGGCGCGGCACCACCGCGCCTTCCATGCGCTCATAGGCCCAGGGCGCGCGGCGCCAGACGATGTCGCTTTGCGCCGCGCGCACCACCACCGGGTCCTGGTGGAAGAAGGCGTTCTTCGGCCGTGCATCGCCGCGCAGCAACAGGCCCGGCTCCAGGCGGTGCAGGTCGATCACATCGAAGCCTTCGCGCAGCGCCGCGCCACCGCGCAGCAGCGCCCAGGTGTAGCGCGCCGACAGCGGCACGCGGCTGCGCGCCGCGGCATCCGCCACAGCCACCAGCGGCTGGAAGGCGAAGTCGCGCCGGCCCAGGTCGCAGCGCGTCCAGCGGCCCAGCGGGCGCGCCGCGGGGTCGGTGGTCATGCCCAGCAGGCTGAAGTCGAGTTCGCTCGGCGCCCACTTCATGAGGCCACGCAAGAAGGTGTCGATGCCGCCGGGCACCACGCCCAGCGGGTCGGCGGGGTAGAAGATGCGCACCCGTACCGGTGTCATGTGAGCAGCCCTCGTTGCAACGCAAAGGGTTGTGACGCGCTCGCACCGGGCGCCGACAAGCGCGGGCGCAGGTGCGCCGCAGCCTGCACCGCCACCATGAACAGCAGCAAGGCCGGCGTCTTCACAGCCAACGAATTGGTGGTTGACGACACCAGCACCAACAGCAGCAGCGCCACGCGCAGCGCACCATGGCTGTGCCGCCACAGGAAGTGCAGCACGCAGACCAGGCCGAGCACAAACAGCCCGAACCCGACCAGGCCGTACTGCACGAGCGTCAGCAGCCAGAAGTTTTCGATGGCTTCGTAGCGCGAGTCCAGTCCGAGTTGCTGGTACAGCGCGTCGACTCCGTCGGCCGAGGCGCCAAAGATCATCTGCTCATCGCTCAGGTAGCCCAGCACCGCCCACACCCGCACGCGCACGCTGGCGCTGTTGTCCCAGCTCAGGCTGGCGAAGATGCGCTCGCCCAGGCCGGTTAACGCCACCACGGCCACCATGGCAGCAGCGCCCAGCAGCAGCCCAATGGCGCCACCCGTGATGTGCAGATAGTTCAAGCGGCCTTCGAGCCCGCGCTTGAAGGCCTGCACAACGAACCAACTGCCGTACAGCGCCACGCTCAAGCCCAGGCTGGCGCGCCCACCAAACGCCAGCAGCGCCAGGCCCAGCCACAACACCAGCGCGCAGCGCAGGCCGGCAGCCAGCGGCAGCAACAACACCAGCGGCAACAACGTGGCCGTGAGCTGGGCGTTTTGCAGCGGGTGGCCCATCAGCGCCGAGGCGCGGAAGAACTCCTCCACCACTTCATCCGCGCCACCAATGCGCAGCGGAATCAGGCGCGCCTGCAGCATGGCTTCGCCGATGCCCAGCGCGGCATTGGCCACCAGCACGATGGCCATCAAGACCACTGTTTGGCGCTGGCGCCGGGGCCCGAGCTGCTGCAACACCAGCACCGCCACGGCGGCCATGATGTGGGTGTCGATGAGGTAGGCCGCCCCACCCATGCCATGGCGCAGCAAGGCATAGCCAAACAGCGCCAGCATGGCCGCCAGGTAAAGCGCCAGCGCGCGCTGGCCGCGCAACTGCGCCAGCGCCGCGCCCAGCGGGTTGCCTTGGCTGCACAGAGCCATGAACCAGGCAGTGAGCATCAAGTAGCTGCCGGGGTGCAGCTTGGCAAAAGGCGTGCCGCCGGGCGCGTCATACGCCATGCCCAGGGCGAACAACGATGACGCCGGCAGGACCAGGAAGCCGGTGAGCCCGAACGCAAACAGCCAGAACGCGAGTTGATGCGTGCGCGAAGGCGGCATGGCGCCGCGAAGAGGATTCATCGCCGAACCTGCGCCCTGCGCACGGCGGTACGAGCCCGTCTCATGCACGCACCTTCAACCCCAGCGCGCGCAAGGCGCCGGCTTCAAGCACGCGCGGCGCGCCCGGGCCGGCGCTGCGCGCAATGCCAAAGTGGTGGGCAAAGTCCCACACCGTCCAGCCCAGGCCGTGCTGCTGCAAGGCCAGGCGCACATCGCCCAGCCAGCGGTAGCGCGAGTGCGCGTCGACGCCGTCGCGAAAGACACCAAATTCGTTGCACAGCACCCGCACCTGGTTGCGCCGGGCCCAGCGGCCCACGCCGCGCAGGCTGTCTTCAATGCGCCCGGCGTTCCAGTCTTCGCTGCGGTAGCGCGCCAGTTCGGCCTCGCCGCGCGGGTGTTCACGCACGCGCCGTGGCGGCGCCAGTGCCACCATCGCCGCCGGGTAGCGCGTGGCAGCCCAGGCGCCGGCCGCCGTGTGCTGCGGGTCCAGCCAGGGCACGCCCTGGTGGGTGAAGAAGAAGGGCTCGTAGAAGTGCACCGTGTAGGCCACCCGCTCGTCGCTGGCCAGCGGCAAGTCGACCAGGCCCTCGAAGCTGCCGCCCTGGTTGCCGGCCAGCAGCACCAGGTGGCGCGGCGCCTTGGCCCGCAACGCCGCCAGCAAACGGCGTTGCAGCGCCGGCCAGGCCATGGCCTTCAGGCCGTAATACTGCGGCTCGTTGTAAAGCTCGAAGGCCACGCGCTCTGCAGGCAGGTCGGCCAACGCGGCGGCCAGTTGCGACCACAGTGCCGCCAGGTGTGGCTCCAGGCCGCGCTCGGCCTCAATGAGTTTCTTGGTGGCATCCAGCAGGTGCAGATCCACCACCACATCGAGCCCGGCCAGCAGTGCGCCCTGCACCGCGGCGCGCAAGCCAGTCACGTCGATCGTTGGCCTGGCCTGCTGCGGCTGCCAGCCCAGCAGCAGCGGGTCCACCGGCACGCGCACATGGTCCAGCCCCGCCTGCGCCAGGCCTTGCAGCTCCTGCGCACTGGGCCCCAGGTTGCATTCGTATTCGAACCAGTGGCTCAGGTTCACACCGCGCTGTAAAGCCGGCACACCGGCGGCCGCGGCGCGCAGGCGCGGTGCGGCGGCCAGCAGCGGCCAGGCCAGCAGCTTGCGGCGCGTGATCGCGGCACGCATGGCGGGCAACACGTCTCAGTGCCCGGCGTGCGGCACGCTGGCCAGCAGTGGCAGGCCCAGGCCACGCTGCACCTGCTCGGGCGACAGGAAGGTGTCGCGCCACAGCGCGCTGAAGAAAGCCACGATGAGCGCGCAGCACAGGCTCAGCAGCGTGCCCACGGCCAGGATCAGGCCTTGCAGGCTCCTGGCTTCGAACGGCGCGCGCGCCGCCTGCACCACGCTGACATTGCTTTTGCGGCCGCGATCGAGTTCGTCTTGCACCAGGGCCTCTTCCAGCCGCCGCACCGCGGCCTCGTAGCTGGCTTCGAGCAACTTGCGCTCGCGCTCCAGGCCTTGCAACTGGCGCTGGTTGCCGGCGAACGATTTCAGTTGCGCATCGAGCACGCGGCGCTGCTGTTGCAGCACGGCGGCACCAGCATCGGCCTGGCCCTGGTCGGCGCGGGTCTTGAGCCAGTCGGCCTCGACGTTGTCGCGCACCGGGCTGCGGCCGCTGCGCACGGTCTGGTTGGGCAGCGCGGCCAGCTCGGCCAGGTAGGCCTGCGTGCGGGCGATGGCGGCGCGCACGTCTTGCACCGCCGGCGTGGTGTCAGCGAACTTGGCCGAAAGTTCGCGCTCCTTGAGCTGCAATTCGAGCATGGTCTTGCGCGCGCTTTCCAGCGCCTCGCTGCGCTGGGTTTCGCGCGACAGCGTCACCTCGCCGCCCACGAAGTCGAGGCTGGCTTGCAGGCTGCGGCTGCGCCCGCCGCTTTGCGCCAGGGCCAGCGCGCTGTCGTCCAGGCGCAGCTCGATGCTGTGCTTGCGCCCGAGCAACAGCGTTTGCTGTTCCGTGAACGACTGGATGCCGTGCGTGCGGCGAAAGCCTTCGAGCTTGTCTTCCACTTCGTTCAGCCGCACCGACAGCGACGCCACCTTGGCCTGCGCGTTGCCATAGCTGCCGCTGGCAAAGATGCCGCGCCGGCGTTCCAGGTAAGCCTCGATAGTCTTGTTCAACACCTGAGCCGAGATGGCCGCGTCGCGGTGCGTGAAGCTGAGCTGGATGACGTTCGAATCCTTCAACAAACGCGCTTCGAAGCGGGTCTGGAATTCCTTCAACGCGGCCATGGCGCGGCGCTGCGCATCGGGCTGCTGCGCG
>JAYUPO010000326.1:0-9177 GCA_043760085.1 Burkholderiales bacterium | reverse complement strand
GCCATGACACCCTGGCTTGCGACACTGGCGCCATGCTCAACTCGAAAGGCACCCCATGAACGCCCTGTCGAACCCCCAACCGGCCCACGGCGCCGAGTCATACCCCGACCCACAGACCGGCCACGCCATCGGCTGGGACCATGCCCGCCACGGCGTGGCGCCGCCGGCCGCGCTGCTGCGCGAAGGCTGCCCGGTGCGCGCCGGCTTCGTGGCCGCGCGTTCGCGCTTTGCCGGGCGCAGCCTGCGCCCGAGCCCCCATGTGCGCCAGTGGCTGCGCCTGCGCGTGCAGGCCTGGCTGCACGGCCAGGTGTTCGAGGACATGCAGCTCACCGCCAACCACCTGCGCCAGATCTGCCCCACGCATTGCCCGGTGACCCGTGAGTTGCTGGGCGCACATGGCGTGCCCACGCGCATGCGGGAAGACGCTGCTTTCGCCGCCGGCAACATGGTCATGCTCAGCCCGCGCGCGGCGCGGGCGCGCTCCAGTGTGGCGGATTGGCAGGCCGCCTGGGCGCTGGCGATGCAGCCTGGTGCAGTGGGCAACGTCCATTCGGCCGGTCTGAACGCGGCCGAATGGGCGCGCCTGGCGGTGCTGATGTCGTTCACCTGCCCGCTGTCTGAGCAACAGGCCGCCGCCCTGCCCTTGCTGGTGTTGCCGCCCAACCGGCTGTGCCTGTTCAACGCCAGCCAAGGCGTTCAAGCCCTGCTCACGCGCTTGCTGGCGCAGCCGGGTTGGACGCCCGCGCTGCGCCGCTGGGCCGCGGTGCTGGGCGACACTCCGGCACGCCACGAACTGCACCGCGTGGCCGCGGCGTTGTTGCCGCGCCTGCTGCGGGGCAATGAAGCGGCAGATGCACAAGCCCACCGGCAAACACTTGAAGACGCTTGGCGCTGCGAGCTGCTGCAGCGCCGCTGGCAAGCCTTGGCACAGGCGCTGCGGCCCGGCCAGGCACACGCCCTGCTCGATGACGCGCGCCGCGCCGGCTGGGCTGGGCGCGGCTTGAACCTGGTCAGCGGCGAGCGCGCCACCGAAGGCTGGGCTTTGCCCACGCAGGGCCGTGTTGCACCGGGTGAACCCGCGCCAGTCGCGCCGCCACGGCCGTTGCCCGCACCCCGCAGGCCCCCACAGCAGGCACCGTTGGCCATGACGCGGCAACCGGCACCGTGGCTGGCGCATCGGCCAGCGTGACTACCGTGCGCCGAACAAGCGCCGCCAGCCACGCAGCCAGGCGGCCCAGACGCGCGCCAACACGCCGCGCCGGATCGGTGTCAGATCTGCCCCCGCGCCACCCAGCCTGGCAGCGAAACGCACGAAGAATTCATCGCTGAGCTTGCGCGCACTGGCTTGCACCAGGCGGTTGCCGAACTGCGCCAGCTTGCCGCTCACACGCGCCTGAGCTTGCCAGGTCAACCGGGTGCCGTTGCCATCTGCACGCAGGCGCACCTGGGCCTGCCCTTCCCCGCCGCCCAGTCCGGTGGACTGGCCGGCAAAGTTCAACACACAGGCGGCGTGGCCGGCAGCGCCGGGCGGCACCAGATCGCTCAGCGACACCCTGGCCTGAAAGCGTGCCGACACCGGCCCCAGGCCGATCTTCACCATGGCGCTGTAGGCATGCGGCGCGGTTTGCTGCAAGGCTTCACAGCCCGGCAGGCAGGCTTGCAGCACGGCGGGGTCGAGCAAGCCCTGCCACACCTGGGCCAGCGGCAGCGCCAAAGCATGCGCGCCGGCGAGTGATGATTGCGGCGCGGTGTTGGCCTGCACTGCTTGTGGCGCGGCTGCCGTGCGGGTGGAGGTGGCCGCGAATGCAACGCCGACAGCACCCTCACCGCGCTCACCATGTTCACTGCGTTCAGCGCGCGCAGAGCGTTCAGCGGGCGCAGCGTGCGCAGGCAAGCCCGTCAACGCCGCCACCGCGCGGCGGCATAGCACGCCGGCCAGGTGGGCGCGGTACTCGGCACTGGCCTGCACGTCGCCCTGCGCCGCGGCTTCGGGCCAAAACACATCGCTCAATGCGACAGGCGCCCACTGCCCGGCCAAGGCCCGCTCGGCGGCAGGCCAACGCTGCACGCCGTGGCCCAGGCCGGTGATCGCCACGCGCACCTTGTGGCCACCCGTTGTGCCTGGTGTGGCAAACCGGCTCACCGCCACGCCCACCAACGCGAATCGCGACGCCGGCTGCTCTTGCTTGAGGTAGTGCGCCGCTGCGGGCCGCGCAAAGCGCACGCCCAGCAGCACATCACCGCGCGCCAGCGCCGTGCCGTACAGGCCTTGAAAGAAGTCATCGGCCTTGACCGCACCCGCCGTGCTCACCAGCGTGGCGCCCAGCGCCAGCACGCCCGCCGGCCAGCAAGCCGCCGGGTCGTTGTTGGCCAGCGCGCCACCCAGCGTGCCCACCTGGCGCACCTGCGCATCGGCAATGCCGCCGGCCAGTTGCGCCAGCATGGGCGCGAAGGCGCGCACATGGGTTGATGCCGCCACGCGCGCATGCGTGGCCATGGCGCCGATCCACAACTCATCGCCGGCCAGGCTGATGTCGTTCAGGGCTGGAATGTCTTGCAGGTCGATCAAGTGGCTCGGCGCATTCAGCCCCAGCTTCATGGCCGCCAACAGGCTTTGGCCGCCCGCCAGCAAGCGGGCATCGGGGTGCTCGATCAACCAGGCACGCGCCTGCTCGACGCTGCCTGGCCGCAGGTATTGAAAGGGGTTCACGGCGGCGCCTGCGTGGCTGCACCGCGCAGGATGCGCAAGCCTTCACACACCGCGTTCACGATGCCTTCATAGCCCGTGCAGCGGCACAGGTTGCCGCTGAGCGCGCGGCGCACGGCAGCGGGCTCGGCCGCCACGTCTTCATCCACCATGGCCAGCGCGCGCAGCACAAAGCCCGGCGTGCAATAGCCGCATTGCAAGGCGTGGTGGCGTGAAAACAGTTCCTGCAGGATGTGCCAGCGGTCACCGGCTTGCGCCAGGCCTTCAATCGTGCGCACCGCTTGCCCGGCGCATTGCAGCGCCAGGCGGTTGCACGACTTGATGGCGCGCCCATCGACCAACACGGTGCAGGCGCCGCATTGCGCCGTGTCGCAGCCGGTGTGGGTGCCGGTCAGGCCAAGCTGGTCGCGCAGCACATCCACCAGCAGCGTTTCGGGCGCCACGGCAAGCTGCACATCCCGATCGTTAACCTTGAGTTGCAGGGGCAGTGTCATGGCGGGCTTGGCGGGCAAAGGGTCGGGCACGTCAGCCCGCTCGACCCGCAGCGCGCAGCACGCGCCACAACTGTTCGGCCGTGAGCGGCAAATGCAGTTCGGCTTCACCGCAGTGGCGCAAGGCGTCGCGCGCCGCGTTCATGATGGCCGCCGGCACGCCGATGCAGCCGGCCTCGCCCACGCCCTTGGCGCCGAGCAGGTTGTTCGGGCTGGGCGTGGCCATCGACTCGATTTCGATGGCCGGCATGTCATGCGCGCGCGGCACGGCGTAGTCCATCAATGAACCGGTGAGCAATTGGCCCGCGTCGTCATGCACCAGGGCCTCCATCAGCGCCTGGCCCAGGCCCTGCGCGGCGCCGCCCAGCAACTGCCCCTTGGCCAGCGCGGGGTTGATGATGTGGCCGGCGTCGTCGACCCACACCACGCGCTCAATGTGAGGCTCACCAGTTTGGTTGTCAATGCGCAAGCGCACGATGACGCAGCCCGCGGCCCAGGCTTCGGCCGCGGTGTAGCGCGCCTCCACCGTGATCGGCAACGCTGCGCCCGCCTGACGGCGCGCAAGCAGCTCGCGGCAGGCCTGCACGATGGCGCTGCCGCCGATGGCCACGCTGCGGCTGGCCAGCGCGCCAATGCCCCGCGGGCACAGCGCGGTGTCGCCCAGCAGCACGGTGACGCTTTCTTCGGCGCAGCCGAGTTCGCGCGCCGCAATCTGCGCAAACGTGGTGGCATGGCCCTGGCCCTGCGCGGGCGCGCCGCTGGCCACGCTCACCAGGCCATCCGGCTGCATGCTGACCCGTGCCGCTTCAAAGCCCTGACCGCAGGGCTCCAAATACATCGCCAGGCCAATGCCCACGCTTTCACCCACCGCCTCGCGCTGTGCTTGCTGCGCGCGTTCGGTGGCATAACCAAAACGTGCACAGGCGCGATCCAGCAGCGCCGCATGGTCGCCACTGTCCAGCGTTTCGCCAGTGCCGGTGCGCCAGGGCATGCTGGCCGCGGGCACCAGGTTGCGCCGGCGAATCTCCACCACATCGATGCCGCTTTGCCGCGCAGCTTGCTCCACCAATGTCTCCATCAACAGTGCCGCCTCGGGCCGGCCGGCGCCGCGGTAGATGTTCACCGGCGCCAGGTTGGAGCGGCTGGCCTGGCCCTGGATGTCCAGATCGCGCAGCGCATAGGGCCCGGGCAGGATGCGCGCCGCATTGCGCAGCGGCACCACCGCCGAATAGGGCAGCCAGGCGCCATGGGTGAAGTGCAATTGCGCTTGCAAACTGACGAAGCGGCCGGCTTCATCCACCGCCAATTCGCCCTGCATGTGCGAGCCACGGCCATGCATGCCGGAGACGAAATCGTCGGAACGGCTGCTTTGCCAGCGCACGCTGCCCTGCACATGCCGCGCAGCCAAGGCCACCAGCAATTCTTCAGGGTAGACCGATGCCTTGAAGCCAAAGGCGCCGCCCACATCGGGCGCGATCACACGCACCTGTTCAATGGGCAGTGCCAAGACGTTGGCGATGTCAGCCTGCGCGCGCGCGGGCGTTTGCGTGCCCAGCCAAACCGTCATCGTGCTCGTGGCCGCGTCCCATTGCGCGCAGCAGGCGCGCGGCTCCATGGCCATGGCGGCCACGCGGGGGCAGCGCAGCGTCACGCGCGCGCGATAGGTTGCGGACGCGCCGCTCGCAGCGGGCGTGCCGCTTTGAAAACTCACCCGCGTGGTGGCCGCGGTGTCGGCAAAGTCCAACACCACAGGCAAAGGCGCAGTGTCAAGCGTGACCAGCGCGGCCGCCCGCTGCGCCGCGCTGCGGCTGCTGGCCAGCACCAGCGCCACAGGCTGGCCCACATAGCGCAGCGCGCTGCTGGCCAGCAATGGGAAGGTCATGTCGCCAGACACTTCAAGCAGCGGGTTGATGGCGGGCATGAACGCAGGGCCGATGTCAGCCGCGGTCAACACCGCCGCCACGCCACTGGCCGCGCGGGCCGCTGTGCAGCCCACGCCCAGCAGCGTGGCATGAGCCTGATCGCCGCGTGCGAACACCAGGTGCAAGGAACCCGGCAGATGAACGTCATGCACATACTGGCCGGCACCACGCAGCAAGGCATCATCTTCGCGCCTGAGCGCGCCGGGTGACGGGTTCTCTTTCAAGTGTCGGGGCGAGGTCGGCACGGCAGGCAGGGATGGGCAGATGCACACACAAGCGCAAGAGCACAAGAGCACAAGAGCGCGCGATGTTAGAGGGCGTTCGACCGCCAGAATGCGTGCCTGATGGAATCAGCGAAAAGCGTGGTGGTGCAATGAACACAGTAGAGATCGATCATCTGGTGATCGTGGCCGACAACCTGGCCCAGGGCGCCGCATGGTGCGCAGACGTTCTTGGCGCAGCGCCGCAGCCCGGCGGGCAGCACGTGTTCATGGGCACGCACAACCGCTTGCTCGCCCTGAGCAGCCCGGGCTTCCCGCGCTGCTACCTGGAAATCATCGCCATCGACCCGCAAGCCCCGGCCCCGGCATGGCCGCGTTGGTTCGGCATGGACACTCCGGTGTTGCGCGCGGCCACGCAGCGCGAGCCGCAATTGGTGCAGGCCATGCTGCGCTGCACTGACCTGGAAGCCACCTTGAGCGGCCTGCGCACATGCGGCCTGAACCCTGGCCCGGCCACTGCGGCCTACCGCGATACGCCTAACGGCCGGCTGCATTGGCAAGTCGCCGTGGGCGACGCCAGCGGCCAGGAACGCACGGGTGGCTGCCCGCCATTCATTCAATGGGGCCCGGTGCACCCCACCGACCAATTGCCCGCCGGGCCGCTGCAACTGCGCCGCGTGGCGTGGGGCGGCCTGCCCGGGGTTGCACTGGCCGTCGCCCATGTTTCACCCCGCGCCACGCCGGGCTGGGAAGTGAGCCTGCATGGGCCGCTGGGTGAGGTGACGCTGCGCTCGTTCACGGCCTGGGGCCTTTGACGTATCAGGGTTTGCCCCTCGGAGGCAGCGTCAGCCAGCGGCTTCGTATGATCGTTGCAGCCATGCAAACGGGCATGCGCATGCAGCCCAACCAATCTCAGCTAACCAAAAGGCCGACCATGACCTCACGCCGACTCCTCCTGTGCACCCTGTTGTTAGGCTGCGCCAGCGGCGCCTTCGCGCAGGCCAGCGACAACCTGTTGCGCCTGGTGGTGCCCTACCCGCCCGGCGGCGGCTCAGATCGTTCCGCACGCATCGTCGCCGAAGTGCTGCAACAACGCCTGGGCCAACCGGTGGTGGTGGAAAACATCGTCGGCGCCGGTGGCCGCCTGGCGCTGCGCCAGGTGGCCGCCATGCCGGCCACGGCGAACGTGCTGGTGCTGGTGAACCCGGCGCTGATGGTGGTGGCGCCGCTGGTCTACAAGAACAACGGCTACGACCCCGACAAAGACTTCCAGCCGGTGTCGCAGGTGTCGCGCTACGAGATGTCGGCCGCCGTGGGCGCGGCCGTGCCGGTGCGTGAATACCGCCACCTGCTGGCCTGGATGAAGGCCAACCCCGACAAGGCCAGCCTGGGCGTGCCGGCCACCGGCAGCCTGCCGCACTTCTTCGCCTTGATGATGGCGCAGGGCGCGGGCATCAAGCCGGAAGTTATCGGCTACAAGGGCTCGTCGCCGCTGGTCACAGACCTGATGGGCGGCCATGTGCCCGTGGCCATCGACGCGCTGGACTCGCATCTCACCCAGCACGAAGCCGGCAAGATCCGCATCCTGGCCACATCGGGTGCCAAGCGCGCGCTGCCCAATGTGCCCACGTTCAAAGAGGCCGGCCTGGACGTGGTGGCCACCGGCTTCAACACCTTCTATGCCAAGGCCGGCATGCCGGCCGAGCGCGCGGCGGCGTTGAGCCGCGAGATCAAGGCCGTGATGACGATGCCCGATGTGCAGCAGAAGTTCACGGTGCTGAAGGCCGAGGCCGTGGCGGCCGACCAGGCGGCCTCGCGCGCCGAGGTGGAGGCGTTCAAGAAACTGTGGGTGCCGGCGATCAGGCAAGCGAATTTGCAGTTTGAATAGCGGCGGGCCACCGCCGAGGCCAGTGCGACGCGGCGCGCCACGATCACCAACCCGATTGACCGCGACCCGGTTGGCGTGCTGCGGGTTTTGTCCTGATCCACTACGCCGCACGGCGCTGGTCGCCACCACTGAAGTCATCCAGGAACTCGGAAGCCGGGGCCACGCCGGTCACCAGCAGGTGATCTCGCGCCCGGGTGCAGGCCACGTAGAGCAGATGCCGCTCGGTGTCGTACACCTCCTGCAAATCGGCATCGTCGCCAACTGTTTCAATGCGCTCCTGCAAGGGGACAACCTCGTCATCGCAGGCCATCACCACCACCGCCCGGAACTCCAGGCCTTTGGCCAGGTGCATGGTGCTGATCGAGACGAACCCAGTGTTGGTCTCGACATGCTCATCCAGCACCTTGAAGCGCAACCCTGCTTCCTTGACAGCGGTTTGAGCGCGCGCCACTTGCGCCGCCGAGCGCACAAAGACGCCAAACTCCTGCGGCAAGATTCCCGCCTTTGACTGTTCGCCCAGCCACGCGCCGACGGCCTTGATTTCGTCGCCCTCGCTGCCCAGCACGCGGATCACGGGTGGCGGCCCGTTGAAGACCGACACCGTGTCGCTGCGGGTCTCGCTGTTGCCATCCACATCGGTGGCCTGCGGGCCAAGCAAGCGGTCGGCCTGCTGGCGGATCTGATGCGACGTGCGGTAGTTGATGCGCAACGTGCGCGACCGGCCACGAATGTCCACACCAAGCGACTTCCACGAGAACGGCTGCTGAAAAATGCGCTGGCCCAGGTCGCCCGCAAAGAAGAGCGCATCGGGCCGGTTCGTTCCAAGTGCTGCCAGGAAGCGCAAGTGCGCCACGCTGATGTCCTGCGCCTCATCCACCACCGCGAACTCGAACGGCGCGTGCTTATCCGTGGCCAGCGCGGCGGCCAGGGCCGTGAACATGCCGGCGTGCGTGATGAGCTTTTGCGCCTTCAGCCCATTGCGCACCTGTTCGAAGATGGACCACAGCACCGCGCGCTGCGCTTCGGGCAGCCTTGTCTTGCGGCCGAGCCGCGTGACATCGCGGTACGACTCCCACGTCTTCAACTGCCAGGCATCCACCACCTGATCCCACTCGGTGAAGAGGAACCGCGGCGTGAACTTGTGGCCACCCAGCGCCGCCGATGCCGCTTTGATCAGCGCCCGCACTGCTTCGCGCTTGGCCAACGTGACAGGTCCGCAGTGCGACCTGTAAAGGCACAACCCAATGGCATTCAGGGAGTGAACGTCAATACGTTCGGCAAGACGTGGCTCACTGCCCACCAGGCGCTTCAGCTTCGTGTGCAGCGCATGCGCCAGCGTGTCGGAGAAGGTCGTTAACAACACCCGGGCCGCCGGGTGCGCGCGGGCAAGATGCACGGCGCGGTGCAGTGCCACGATGGTCTTGCCGGTGCCCGCCGAGCCTGACACGCGGGCCGGCCCGGAGTAGTCGCGCTCCACCCACTGGCGCTGCTCGGGGTGCAGGAAGACGGCCCACTTTTCCCAGGGGTAGTCGAGCGCCGTTTGCAGTTCTTCGACATTCGTCATCACGCGGAAGCGGCGCTGCGCATCGGGGTGATCGAAAGGGTTCGCTGCCTGCGCAGGCGGAGGCACACGAGGCTTGCCACCAGTGGCCAGTTCCAGTAGCGCCTCGGCCGCCTCGGCGGGCAGATGGTCGGCCAGCGTCAACAGCGTGGCGTCGGTCGCCTGCTTCACGTCGTTCAGCCATTCGGCGGGCACGCCGTAGCCCAGAAGCTCATCGTCCGCACGGCCAGCGAAGGTCAGCCTCGGTGCGGTAGCGAGTGGTGGTGCAGGTGCGAGTTCATCGAGTTCAGCGAGTTCAGTCTGCACGTAAACGGGCACGACGAACCGCTGCACGGTTTCACGAATCTCGACGAGTTGCGCGGCGCCCGTCTTCAGGTGGGTTTCCAG
>JAYUPO010000325.1:0-9178 GCA_043760085.1 Burkholderiales bacterium | reverse complement strand
CGGCAGGTGCACATGGTTCACCAGTTGCGGAATGCGGGCGTAGGCGTCGATCAAGCGCTGGCTGAATTCATTCGGGTGGCTGGTGGTGTAGCGGATGCGCTCGATGCCCGGCAGGGCGGCCACGCATTCGAGCAGCAGGGCGAAGTCGGCCGCGTCGCTGCCGGCATCACTTCCAACATCACTTCCAACATGACCCACGCCGCCGCGCCAGGCGTTGACGTTCTGGCCCAACAGCGTCACTTCCTTCACGCCTTGCGCAGCCAGACCGGCCACCTCGGCCAGCACGCTGTCGAGCGGGCGGCTGACTTCTTCGCCGCGGGTGTAGGGCACCACGCAATACGAACAGTATTTTGAGCAGCCCTCCATGATGGAAACGAAGGCCGCTGCGCCTTCCGTGCGCGCCGGCGGCAGGTGATCGAATTTTTCGATTTCCGGGAAGCTGATATCGACCTGCGGCATGCGCTGCGCGCGGCGCTGCTCGATCATTTGCGGCAGGCGGTGCAGCGTCTGCGGTCCGAACACCAGGTCGACATACGGTGCGCGCTCGATGATCGCCGCGCCCTCCTGGCTGGCCACGCAACCGCCCACGCCGATGAGCACGCCCTTGCTCTTCAGGTGCTTCACACGGCCCAGGTCAGAGAAGACTTTCTCTTGCGCTTTCTCGCGCACCGAACAGGTGTTGAACAAGATCAGATCCGCCTGCTCGACATCGTCGGTGGGCTCGTAGCCCTGCGCGGCGTGCAGCACGTCGGCCATCTTGGCCGAGTCGTACTCGTTCATCTGGCAGCCGAAGGTGCGGATGAAGACCTTGGGTTTGACGGCAGCAGTCATGCTTGATCGTGGCCTTTCAAGGCACGGACCAGGTTTGAGCCACCGGGTCGAATGCCCACGCTTGTGCTTGCTTGGGCGTAGTGGGCCAGGGCCGCTTGGCGCGTTCTTCCTCGCTCAGGATCCACACATCCAACACCAGGCCCAAGGGCTCAAGCGTGTAATGCACCAGCGCGCGCTGGCCGACCAATTCGCCCGACAGCACCAGCATGTTGTTGGCGCCGCGAATGCGCGCACCGGGCGCCAGGCGCGCGCTCTGGCCGTTGAGCGAGACCTCCGGCGGCTGCCCGAACACAACGGTGCCGCGCAGCGCGGTGGCCGGGAAGTTGCGCGCAACCTGGGCTGCGGCAGGCAGCGCAAAAGCCAGCATTGCCAGCGTTGACAACCAGGCGCAGGCACAGCGAATCAAGGTGTTCATCCTGGGGCTGTGGAGGTTTGCTTTCGCAAGCGCGTTGCTGGTACGAAGGCAGGGTGGGGGTGGTGGCGCTTCAGGGATTCGAACCCCGGACCTGCGGATTATGATTCCGTCGCTCTAACCGGCTGAGCTAAAGCGCCAACAGCCGGCAATTATAACGAGCCGTGCCGCGCGCCGCGGCGCCACTGCTTGGCACCCTGATGTTCAGTTTCTTCAAGAAGAAAGCGCCGGCGCCGGTGGCCGCCGAGATGGCGCCGCCGGCGACCTTGCCACCGATTGAGGCACCCCCGGCCGAGTCACCACCGAGCGCGCGCGTGGGCTGGATGGACCGGTTAAAGGCCGGGCTGCGCAAGACCAGTTCGGGCATCGCCCAGGTCTTCACCGGCACGCGCATCGACGATGCCCTGTACGAAGAACTTGAGTCGGCGCTGCTGCTGGCCGATGCCGGCGTGGCGGCCACGGCGCATGTGCTGGGCGAATTGAAAGCCCGCGTCAAACGCACCGAAGTCAACGAGCCACAACAGGTGAAGGCGCTGCTGGTTGACGTGTTGGCTGAACTGCTCATGCCCTTGCAGCAAGCCCTCACGCTGGGCGAAGCCAAGCCCACGGTGATCATGGTGGTGGGCGTGAACGGAGCGGGCAAAACCACCAGCATCGGCAAGCTCACGCGCCACTTGGCCGAGGGCGGCTGCAAGGTCTTGCTCGCCGCGGGCGACACCTTTCGCGCCGCGGCGCGCGAGCAGCTTGCCGCGTGGGCGCAGCGCAATGAAGTGGAGATCGTCAGCCAGCACGGCGGCGACCCCGCGGCGGTGAGCTTTGATGCGGTGACGGCGGGCAAGGCGCGCGGCTGCGACGTGGTGATCGCCGACACCGCCGGGCGGCTGCCCACGCAGACGCACCTGATGGAAGAGCTGAAGAAAATTCACCGCACCATCGGCAAGGCCCAGGCCGGCGCGCCGCATGAAGTGCTGCTGGTGGTGGACGGCAACACCGGCCAGAACGCGCTGGCGCAGGCCAAGGCCTTTGACGCCGCGCTGGGCCTGACCGGCCTGATCGTGACCAAGCTCGACGGCACCGCCAAGGGCGGCGTGCTGGCCGCCATGGCACGCTGGGCTGATGAGCGCGGCCGAGCGCTGCCGGTGTACTTCATCGGCGTGGGCGAAAAGCTCGAAGACCTGCAACCCTTCGATGCGCGCGAATTCGCGCAGGCGCTGCTGGCGTGATCTAACCAGGCCGGGTTCAGTGCAGGCGCGCCGCCGCGCGGGCACGCGGCGGCGTGTCCAGGTCTTCGAAGAACGCCGAAGGCACGGGTTCCATGGCCGTGTCGTAGGCGGCGTCACCGTCGTTGAGCACAGCCTCGATCTCGGCCACCGGGATCAGCGGCATGGGCCGTGACGCCGTGGCCTGGGTGTTCAGCACGCGCCCGCGCCGCGCCGCCACCGTGGCCATTTCACTGCCCAGGCGCTTGCGTGCCTCGGCCGCCGTGGGCAGGCGGTCTTCATACCAGGCGATCACGCCGATGCCCGCGCCGCGCAGCACCCGGCCCATGCGCTCGTGGCGCTGGCGGCTGCGTTCGGTTTCGGCCGCCGCGCGCACGTCCACCACCATCAGCACCCGCGAGCCGCCATCGCAGATCAGCAGGTCAGCGCTCAGGCCACCGGCGCGCAGCAGCCATTCGCGGTGCGAATGTTGCGCCGGCACGCGGATGAAGCGCGACAGCGGCACCTGGGCCAGCACCAGAAAGCCGGGCAAGGCGCTGCGCACCAGTTCCAGGGCGCGGCGCTCGGAAATGCTCAACACGCGAACCGCATCGGGCGGCCAATCGGCCACCGTGTCGAGTTCTTCGCGCGCCGCGCGGCGCGCATCGCGGCGCTGCTGTTGGCGCTGCCAGGCCAGGCCGGCCAGCGCCAGCATGGCGGTGGCGCCGAGCAGCGCAAGGGTCATCGGTTCGGGCAAGCCCATGGTCAGCGTCCTGGTCGCGGCAACAGGGCTAACCGTAGGCTGAACAGGGCCGCGGCGGCGCTGCAGGCGCGCTACGTCGGTATCAAGGCGTTTCGGTGCGGCGATGAAGCAACCACTGGCGTGCGCAATTGCACGGCCAGCGGCAACGGCTCGCCTTCAACGTGGCATGCCGCCCATGCCGCCCAGGCCACCCATGCGCTTCATCATCTTCATCAGGCCGCCGCCCTTCATCTTCTTCATCATGGTTTGCATCTGCTCAAATTGATTCAGCATGCGGTTCACTTCCTGCACGTGAACCCCGGCGCCGGCGGCGATGCGGCGCTTGCGGCTGGCCTTCAGCAACTCGGGCTTGCGCCGCTCCAGCGCGGTCATGGAACAGATGATCCCTTCCATGCGCCGCACGTCGCGTTCGGCGCGGCCCATGTCGGCGCCTTGCGCCTTGGCCGCGAGTTGCGACGGCAGCTTGTCCATCAGTTGCCCCAGGCCGCCCATCTTTTTCATTTGCGAGATTTGCGACAGGAAGTCGTTCAGGTCGAAGGCGCTGCCGCTCTTGAACTTGTCGGCCAGCTTTTGCGCGGCGTCAACGTCAACGCCCTTTTGCACTTCTTCCACCAGGGCCACGATGTCGCCCATGCCCAGCACGCGCCCGGCGTGGCGCTCCGCGTCGAACACCTCCAGCCCGTCGAGCTTTTCCGACACCCCGGCAAACTTGATCGGCGCGCCGGTGATGGCGCGCACCGACAGCGCCGCGCCGCCGCGCGAATCGCCGTCGAGCTTGGTCAACACAATGCCGGTCAGCGGCAGCGCATCCTTGAACGCCTTGGCCGTGTTGACCGCGTCCTGGCCCTGCATCGCGTCGACCACGAACAGCGTTTCCACCGGCTGCAACACAGCGTGCAGCTCGCGGATTTCGTTCATCAGCGCTTCGTCGATGGCCAGGCGCCCGGCGGTGTCGACCAGCAGCACATCGAAGTAATGGCGCCGCGCATGGTCAAGCGCGGCCAGCGCAATGTCGCGCGGCTTTTGATCCGGCGTGGATGCAAACCATTCGGCACCGGCCTGCGCGGTGACGGTCTTCAACTGCTCGATGGCCGCGGGCCGGTACACGTCGGCCGAGACCGTGAGCACCTTCTTCTTGCGCCGTTCGATCAAGTGTTTGGCCAGCTTGGCCGTGGTGGTGGTCTTGCCCGCGCCTTGCAGGCCGGCCATCAGGATCACCGCCGGTGGCTGCGTGGCCAGGTTGATGTCGGCCACGCCATCACCCATGGTGGCGGCGAGTTCCTTGTGCACCACGCCCACCAGGGCCTGGCCCGGGTTGAGCGCGCCGGCCACGTCCTGCCCCAGCGCCTTTTCTTTGACGCGGGCAATGAAGTCGCGCACCACCGGCAGCGCCACGTCGGCCTCAAGCAGCGCCATGCGCACTTCGCGCAGCATGTCCTGCACATTGCTTTCGGTCATGCGCGCTTGCCCGCGCATGGTCTTGACCAGGCGCGACAAGCGGTCGGTGAGGGTGGTGGCCATGGGCGCGGGGGGCATGCGGCACTCGAACGAGGCGCACGCGAAAGTACACTGTGACGAATGATTTTAGACGCCCCCTTCGCCGCACCCGGCCTGCTGGCCTTGCTGGCCGTTGTGGCGTATGCGCTGGCCGCTTGGCCGGCCGCACAGACGGCGCGTTGGGCGCGCTGGGCGAGTTGGGCCTTGACGCTGGGCTGGCTGGCGCATGCGCTGTTGCTGGTGCTCGATGTGAGCGGCCTGGGCCGCGCAGACGGCGTGCCGCGCCTGGGCTTCGGGCCGGTGTTGTCGATCACGGTGTGGCTCGTGCTGGCCGTGCATGCCGTGGAAAGCCGCTGGTTGCCGCTGCCCACGGTGCGCCGCGCGCTGGCCGTGGCCGGCGCCTTGGCGGTGCTGCTGGCATTGGCGTTTCCGGGTGACTGGCGGCTGCAATCCAGCAACGCCTGGGCGCCGCTGCACTGGTTGCTGGGTGTCGGCTCATACGGCCTGTTTGGCGCCGCGGTGTTGCACGCGCACTGGCTCGACCGCGCCGAACAGCGCCTGCGCCGCCACGCCGGCGGCGCCACGGCCGCCAGCGGCATGCCGCTGCTGCGCCTGGAGCGGCTGACCTTCCGTTTCGTGCAAGCCGGCTTCGTGGTCTTGTCAGCCGCGTTGGTGCTGGGTGTGGCCACCGCGGGGCACCTGCGCGTCGATCACAAGACCGTTTTTTCCTTGCTCGGCTGGGCCGTGTTCGCCGCCCTGCTGGCCGGGCGCCATTGGCGCGGCTGGCGCGGCCGGCGCGCCACGCGCTGGCTGTATGCCGGGGCGGTGTTGCTGCTGTTGGCCTATGCAGGCTCGCGTTTTGTGTTTGAAGTTGTCCTGGGCCGCAGCGCCGCATAGAAAGCCTAGCCATGAAATACCTGATCGTCTTGCTGGTGGTGGTGGCTGTGGGCTGGTGGCTGGCCTCGCGCCGGCCCAAGGCGGTGGCGCGGCGGCAGCAGAAACAGCAACAGCAGCAAGACAAGCCGCAAGCCATGTTGAGTTGCACGCATTGCGGCGTGCACCTGCCGGCCAGCGAGGCGGTGGTCGACGGCAGCGGCAGCTATTGCAGCGAAGCGCACCGCCTGGCCGGGCCGCGATGAGCCTGCCCGGCCGCCCGAAGGGCGAATTCCGGAGTGCGCAGCACGCAGGTGCTTCCTTATGACCCTGCCCGTCGACGCCAACGACCGCCGCCAGCGCGACCGGCGCCACAACGAACGCCGCACCAATGCCGGGCGGCGTGCCGACGAGTCGCTGTTCGGCGCCTTGGGCGTGGCGGCTGACAGCCAGGGCCTGACCGACAGCCAACTGGCGGCTGACACCTACAGCGCCGGCGGCCTGGGGCGCCTGGGCGCTGCCGGTGAGCATGACCCGCGCGAGCTGGGCCGCGAAATGCGGCGCATGCTGCGCACGCAGGACTCCGCGCTGAGCCGCATCTTTCGCACCTACACCGCGGCGCGCGCGGCCCTGGGCGTGGCCCTGGTGGTGGCACAGGCGGCTACGGCGCTGCTGGGGCTGCGCTCGACGCTGCCGTTGGTGCTGGTCAGCCTGGCCTATGCCGCACAGGCGCTGGTCTTGTGGCTGCTGCCCGGCTTGCATATGGAACCTGATGCGCAGCGCATGCCGCGCAGCCCGGCCGCGCTGCGCCGGCGCCAATGGGTGGCCACCATTGGCGTGGACATTGCCGCCTTCATCGCCATGCATGCGCTGGACCCAGGCGCCAGCTTCAACTTCGTCGCCTTGCTGGTGCTGCCGGTGCTGATGGCTGGCGTGTTGAGTTCGCGGTTAGAGGCGCTGGCCACGGCGTCGGCGGTGGCGCTGATGTTGCTGGCCGTGGCCTGGCGTGCCAGCCTGAGTGGCCTGGACAGCGCGGTGTTGATGACACAGACCGGCATGGCCGGCATGGGCTTTTTCGTCATCACCTTGCTCTCGGGTGAACTGGCCGGGCGGCTGGCGCGCGAAGAGTTGGCCGCCCGCGGCAGCCTGGAGCTGGCGCGCCAGCAGGCGCAGCTCAACCGCCTGGTGATCGAAGAAATGGCCGATGGCGTGCTGGTGGTGGACGGCCGCTTGCGCGTGCGCGCTGCCAACCCGGCGGCGCGCTCGCTGATCAGCGACAGCGGCCTGGCCCCGGCCGCGCCGTTCCAGCTCGACGGCACGCCGCTGTGGCAGCCCCTGGCGCAGGCTGCGGCGCAGGCCTTCGCCAGTGCGCAATGGCCCGAGGCCGGGCGCGATGTGGTGCTGGCCTTGGCCGACGGGCGCACGCGCAGCCTGCGCCTGCGCGTGCGCTTCACGCGCCGCCAGGCGTTGGACGACGACGCCGACGCCGGCAACGGCCTGGCGCACGAGGAGTTGTGCGTGCTGCTGCTCGAAGACGTGCGCACCGCGCAGGGGCGGTTGTTGCAGGAGAAACTGGCCGCCATGGGCCGCGTGTCGGTGGGCATTGCGCACGAGATTCGCAACCCCCTGGCGGCCATTGCCCAGGCCAATGCGCTGCTGCTCGAAGACGAGCTGCCTGCACCGCAGGCGCGTTTGGCGCAGATGGTCGCCGACAACGTGCTGCGGCTCAAAAGCATCGTCGATGATGTGATGGAACTGGCGCCGGGCACGCCGGTGGCCTACCAGGAAGTCGACGCCACCGCATTGGTCGGCCATGCCGTGGCCGAATGGGCGCGCACCGTTGACCTGGTGCTCGGCCCGGAAAGCCGGCTGCGCCTGGAGCTGCCCGCGCAGCGCCTGAACGTGGTGTTCGACGCCGAGCAGTTGCGCCGCGTGTTGATCAACCTGCTGGACAACGCGCACCGCCACAGCAGCGCGGCGCGCGCGGCCATCGTGCTGCGCCTGGCTGCGCGCGACGACACCAGCGCCGTGCTCTTGGTCGACAGCGACAGCCCGCTGATTGCCCCTGAAGTGGAACGTTATCTGTTCGAACCGTTCTTCTCCACGCGCAGCCGCGGCACGGGACTGGGCTTGTACATTTGCCGCGAGCTGTGCCAGCGCCACGGTGCGAGCATTGAATACCGCCAGCGCGCACCGAGCGAGCGCAACCGCAACGTCTTTCAAATCACCTTGCGCCGCGCCGCGGCCACGGCCCTGAACACCCCCGCCGCCGCCACCCCAGCCAGCGCCACCGCGCCGAACCCGCCATAAGCCCATGAACGCGCCGGAACCTTTGCCCCTGCTGGTGGTGGACGACGAGCCTGACCTGTGCACGCTGTATGAACTCACGCTGGTGCGTGAAGGCTATGCCGTGGAAACCGCGGCCAGCGTGGCCGAGGCCTGGGCCTTGCTGAGCCAAAGGCGCTTCAGCGCCCTGATCACCGACATGCGGCTGCCCGACGGCACCGGCCTGGAGCTGTTGCAACGTTTGGAACAAGCCGGTCGCAGCGAACGCATCATCGTCATCACCGCCCACGGTTCGGCCGAAAACGCGGTCGAAGCGCTCAAGGCCGGCGCCTACGACTACCTCACCAAACCGGTCGATCTGCGCCAGTTCCGCAGCGTCGTGGCCTCTGCGCTGGGGCGCGCGGTGCCGGCCGCGCTCGCGCGGCCCAAACGCCCCGGTGCACAGGAAACGCCTGCTGTGACCCTCACGGCCATGACCGCCTCTGCGCGGCTGATCGGCAACTCCGCGCCGATGCAGCAGGTGCGCTCGCTCATCGTGCGCGTGGCGCGCAGCATGGCGCCGGTGCTGGTGCAGGGCGAATCGGGCACGGGCAAGGAGCTGGTGGCGCGCAGCATCCATGAACACTCGCCGCGCGCGGCCCACCCCTTCGTTGCGGTGAACTGCGGCGCCATTCCTGAAAACCTGCTCGAAGCCGAGTTCTTCGGTTTTCGCAAAGGCTCGTTCACCGGTGCGAATGAAGACCGCGAAGGCTTCTTCCAGGCCGCGCACGGCGGCACCTTGTTCCTCGACGAAATCGGCGACCTGCCGCTGGCCATGCAAAGCAAGTTGCTGCGCGTGGTGCAGGAGCGCGCGGTGCGGCCCATCGGCGCGGTGGCCGAGCAGGCCGTGAACGTGCGCCTGGTCAGCGCCACGCACAAAGACCTGGGCGTGGAAGTGCGTGCCAGCCGCTTCAGGCAAGACCTGTATTACCGGCTCAACGTCATCCAGATTCACATGCCGCCGCTGCGTGAGCGCGTGGCCGACCTGGCCGACATCTGCACTGCCGTGTTGCACCGCCTGGCCCGCGACGCCGGCGTGCAGCCGCCCCCCACGTTGGCGCCCGGTGCCGTGGCCGCGTTGGCAGCGTATGGCTTTGCGGGCAATGTGCGTGAGCTCGAAAACATGTTGCACCGCGCCGTGGCCTTGTCAGGCCATGACGTCATCTCCGCGGGCGACCTGGGCCTGGATGAGGCCGGCGCCGCAGCGCCGCCGGATGCCCCAGCGGCGCACGCGGCGCACGCGGCGCACGCGGCGCAACCGGCGCAACCGGCGCAACC
>JAYUPO010000324.1:0-3532 GCA_043760085.1 Burkholderiales bacterium | reverse complement strand
CGCCGGGTTTGCGCTCCAGCAAGTGGCTGATCTGCAGCAGCGCGGCCACGCGCTGCACCGTGGCTTCGCGCTGCGCCTTGGGCACCTTGCGCATTTCCAGCGCAAAGGCGATGTTCTGCGCCACGCTCATGTTCGGGTACAGGGCGTAGCTCTGGAACACCATGGCGATGTCGCGGTCCTTGCTGGGCAGGTGGGTCACGTCACGTTCGCCGATGAAAATGTGGCCGCTGCTGGGCACTTCCAGCCCGGCGATCATGGCCAGCAAGGTGGATTTGCCGCAGCCCGAGGGGCCGACGAGGATCAGGAACTCACCGGCTTCAATTTCGAGGTCGATGCCCTTCAAGACTTCGATGCTGCCGAAGCGTTTACGAACCTGCTTGATCGCCAGTGCGCCCATGTCAACAGCCCTTAACCTTTCACTGCACCGGCCGTGAGGCCGCGCACAAAGTACTTGCCGGCCACGACATAGACGAACAAGGTAGGTAGCGCGGCAATCAGCGCGGCGGCCATGTCCACGTTGTATTCCTTCACCGAGCTTGAAGTGTTGGACAGGTTGTTCAAGCCCACCGTGATGGGCTTGCTGTCGGCGCCCGAGAAGACGATGCCGTAGAGAAAATCGTTCCAGATGTTGGTGAACTGCCAGATCATGGTGACCACGATGATCGGTGTGCACAGCGGCAGCACGATGCGCCAGAAGATTTGCCAGAAGCCCGCGCCGTCGAGCATGGCGGCCTTGATCAACTCGTCGGGCAGGCCGACGCAATAGTTGCGAAAGAACAGCGTCGTGCTGGGAATGCCGGCCACCACATGCACCAGCATCAGGCCCCAGATCGAACTGGCCAAACCCAGCCAGCCCAGCACCTGGCTCATGGGCAGCAGCACCACCTGCATGGGCATGAACACGCCAAACAGCAGCAGGGCAAACAGGGTTTCGCTGCCACGAAACTTCCACTTCGACAGGACATAGCCGTTGAGCGCGCCAATGGCCGTGGACAGCAGCACCGCCGGCACCACCATCAACAGCGAATTCATGAAAAAGGGTTTCAGGCCGCCGCAGTCCACCCCCGTGCAGGCCGTGCCCCAGGCCTTGGCCCAGGCAGCCAGCGTCGGGTCCACCGGCCAGGCCAGCAGGTGGCCACTGCGCACCTGCTCCATGCTCTTCAGCGACGTGGCCACCATCACATACAGCGGCATCAGGAACCAGGCCGCGAACAGCAGCAGCGTGCCCCACAACAGCCAGCGTTGTGCGCGGATCACTTCTTCACCCGCAACTCAGAGTACAGGTAGGGCACGACGATGGCCGCCACCATGGCCAGCATCACCACGGCCGAAGCCGCGCCCAGGCCGATCTGGCCGCGTGAAAACGCCATGGCGTACATGAACGTGGCGGGCAGGTCGGTGGCGAAACCGGGGCCGCCGTTGGTCAGTGCCATGACCAGATCGAAGCTCTTGATGGCCAGGTGGCTCACCACCATCAAGGTGGAAAAGAACACCGGCCGCAGGCTGGGCAGGATGATGCGCCAGTAGATGCGCGGCAGGCTGGCGCCGTCAACCTGCGCGGCCTTGATGATGGCGTCGTCGATGCCGCGCAGGCCGGCCAGGAACAGCGCCATCACAAAGCCCGCGCTTTGCCAGATGCCGGCGATGGCAATGCAGTAGATGGCCTTGTCGGGGTTGACCAGCCAGTCGAACGTGAAACTTTCGAAGCCCCACTGGTGCATCAGGTGTTCCAGCCCCAGGCTCGGGTTGAGCATCCACTTCCACGCCGTGCCGGTGACGATGAAGCTCACCGCCATGGGGTAGAGGTAGATGGTGCGCAACACGCCTTCGGCGCGAATCTTCTGGTCGAGCAGGATGGCCAGCAGCAGGCCCAGCGCCATGGCGCCGCCGATGAACAGCACGCCGAACACCGCCATGTTGGAAAGCGCGACATGGAAGCGCTCGTTCTCGAACAGGTTCGCGTACTGATCGAAGCCGGCGTACTCGTAGTTGGGCAGCAGGCGCGAGGCTGATACCGACAGGTAGCCGTTCCAGGCCATCAAGCCATAGATGAACAGGAAGGCGAGCAAGAAGCCCGGCGCCACCACCAGCCTGGGCAGCCAGTTGCTTTGCACGGGCTCGTGAATCGCTGATTAACGTTGTTTAACGCTTCGAATTACTTGGTCTTGGCCGCGGCGACCAGCTTGTCCATGGCGGCGGCCACGGTCATCTTGTCGTCGTTCCAGAACTGCGACACCACGTCTTTCATCGCGCCGTCGATGGCCGGCGCCACCGCCATGCCGTGGGCAATGCTGGGCACCAGGCCGCCGCTCTTGGCGCTGGCCACGAAGTCGGCCGCCGAGGTCTTGGCGCAGGCGTCGAACTTGTCGAGCTTCATGCCGAGGCGCACCGGAATCGAGCCCTTGTTGAGGTTGAACACTTCTTGAAATTCGCTGGACATGATGGCCACGGCCAGGTCTTGCTGGGCCTTTTGCGCGCCGGCATCCTTGAGCTTGAACAGGGCAAAGCTGTCGATGTTGTAGGTGAAAGACTTGGCCGTGCCGGGTGCCGGCACGCAGGTGAAATCGACCCCCGGCTGCTTGCCTGCGGCAACGAATTCGCCCTTGGCCCAGTCGCCCATCAACTGCATGCCGGCCTCGCCCTTGATGACCATGGCCGTGGCCAGGTTCCAGTCGCGCCCGTTCGCGCCCTTGTCGGTGTAGCCCTTGACGCGCTTGAAGGTGGCCAGCACCTTGTCCATGGTGGCGCTCTTCAGCGTGGCCGGGTCGAGTTGCACCAGGGCGCGCTTGTAGAAGTCAGCGCCGCCCAGGCCCAGGGCCACGCTTTCGAAGGTGGTGAAGTCTTGCCAGTTCTGGCCGCCATGGGCCACGGCGATCAGGCCCGCGGCCTTGAGCTTGTCGGCGGCCACGAAGAATTCGTCCCAGTTGGTGGGCATCTTCGCGCCGGCCTTCTTGAAGGCATCGGGGCTGGCCCAGAGCCAGTTCACGCGGTGCACGTTCACAGGTGCGGCAATGTAGTTGCCCTTGTACTTCAGCCCATCGGCAATCGTCTTGGGCAGCAGCTCGTCCCACTTCTCGGCCTTGGCCGTGGCGTCCATGTTGGCCAGCACGCCTTCGCGCGCCCATTCCTGCAGCGCCGGCCCTTTGATCTGCGCCGCGGCGGGCGGGTTGCCGGAGACCACGCGGCTCTTCAACACCGTCATCGCCGCATCGCCGCCGCCGCCGGCCACGGCAAAGTCTTTCCACGTGTGGCCCTTGGCCTGCATCGTGGCCTTCAGCGCTGCGGCGGCCTTGGCTTCGCCGCCGCTGGTCCACCAGTGCAGCACTTCCACTTCGCCGGCGCCGGCTGCGGCAACAAAAAAGCAGGCAGCACAGGCGACTGCGCTGAGTTGGGTTGAACGCTTCATTTCGGTCTCCTGATCTTTGGGGGGTCTTGCAGGCGCGAGCATAAGCCCGCGCACGGGGCATGCTTTGTGCGCCCTCGAGCCGCCTGTGGTGAGCGCGGTACGCCCGGCTTCGGCCGTCGCCGAAAG
>JAYUPO010000323.1:0-9215 GCA_043760085.1 Burkholderiales bacterium | reverse complement strand
GGGGGTTCACCGCGGACAGTGAGCCAATGAAGCCATTGACGGCACTGAAGCCGGGAATCACCACGTCGAACGTGGCACCGGGCAGGCCGGGCGTGATGCCGGTGTTGCCGCCTGGGGCCGGGGTGGCCACGATTGAAAGGGCCGATGCCGAAGCTGCCAGCGAGGCCAGTGCCAGTGCAGAGATCAAGCGTTTCATCAGGTACTCCCTAAGGACAAGTTGAGCGGGTTGCTGTCATTCACACAGAGCGGCCTTGTTGCCGCGTCAGACTGAACGTTAGGGTTCCAGCCCCGCGCCCACATCCCCGCGTTCACGGGTTCGACCAGGCAGCGGCGTTGCATATGCCACGGAATGCAGCAGTCGCCGCCGCCGCCGCGCGGCAATGCCTTGATGCAGCCGCTGCGGCGACCAGCGAGCCACGCTTCACTGCCGCGGTGCGGCGCGAATTCATGCACAGAAATTCAGGCGCTGCCGCCTGTCTAGGCAAGCGCAAGCTGGTGCCGGACCCGAGGCGCGGTCTGGGTCGCCATCAAGCAGCGCGGCACGCGGCCGCGCATCAAGCGCGGCGTTAGCCCTGCGTTAGCCCAGCTTCAGCACCACATTGCCCATCGCCTGCCCGGCTTGCACCGCTTCATGCGCCTGCACGGCCTGGGCCAGCGGCAGGCGCAGGGCAATGTTGTGCGCCAGCTCGCCGCGGGCCAGCAAGCGCTGCAACGTGGCCTGCGCGCGGGCGCGGTCGGCATCGTTGAGGTGGTAGACCATGAAAAACTTGAGCTGGATGTTCTTGGCCAGCAGCACCGGGAACGGCAAGTTCAGCGGCTGCGGGCTGCTGCCATAGGCCACCACCTCGCCGCCCGGGCGAAGAAGATCCATATCCATCGCCCCGTTGACGGCGATGTCCAGTTCGATGATGCGGTCCACGCCCTGGCCTTGCGTGATGTCGCGCACCCGCTCGGCCACGGCTTCGGTCTTGTAGTTGATCACATCGTCAGCACCGGCGGCGCGCGCCAAGGCGGCTTTGGCGTCGCCGCTAACGGTACTGATCACTCTGGCCGCGCCCAGGCGGCTGGCCAGTTGCACGGCGTAGTGGCCCACGGCGCCGGCGCCACCGGCCACGAGCACGGTCTTGCCGGCCACACCGCCGTCCATCAACACCGCGTGCAAGGCCGTGAGCGCCGGTATGCCCAGGCAGGCGCCCGCCTCACCTGGAACGTTGGCCGGCAGCGGCACGGCCTGGCGCTGCGGCAGGCAGGTGAATTCCGCGGCGCTGCCGAAGGGCCGGCCCCAGGCGGCGTTCCACAGCCACACGCGCTGGCCAATGCGCTGGGCGGCCACGCCTGCGCCCACGGCGTCGATCACGCCCATGCCGTCGCTGTGCGGAATGATGCGCGCAAAGGGCAGCACGCGGCTGCGCAGGCCGGCGCGCGACTTCACGTCAGACGGGTTGACGCCGCTCCATTGCACCCGCACGCGCACCTCGCCGGGCGCGGGGGTGGGGTCGGGCAGGTCGGCAAATTGCAGCACCTCGTTGGCGGGGCCCACTTGTTCGTAGTAGACGGCTTTCATGTTGGCTGTTCCCTATTGGCTGTTCCATACTGACTGTTCCATATTGGCTGATGTCAATCGTTGGTGCTGCCGCGCGCCCACACCAGCATCAGGTTGTTGGCCGGCATGTCGATGCGCTGGCACAGGTGCAGGCCCGCCAGTCCCGCCTGCGCCGCCACCGCGCCCAGCGTGCGCAGGCCCCACTGCGGGTTGCGCGCGCGCAGCTCGGCGTCGAACGCCAGATTGCTGGGCGCGGCGGCCTCGCCGTCCACCACATAGGGGCCGTAGGTCAACAGCAGGCCCGTGGCGGCGAGGTGGCACGCCGCACCTTGCATCAGGGCCGCGCAGGTGGCCCAGGGCGAGATGTGCAGCAAGTTGGCGCTGAAGACCAGGTCAAGCTCGCCCGGCACACCCGCCCAGGGCGTGGCCAGCACGTCCAGGTGCAGCGCCGGCAGCACATTGGGCAAGCCGGCACACCAGGCGGCGTGCGAGGGCAGCGCCTGCGCGTCGCCATCGCTGGACTGCCAGCACCAACCGGGCAGGCCGGCGGCAAAGTGCGCGGCATGCTGGCCGCTGCCGCCGGCGATCTCCAACGCCCGGCCGCGCGGCGGCAGCAGGCGCTGCAGCTCAGTCAGGATCGGGCCGCGGTTGCGTTCGGCGGCGGCGCTGTAGTGGTGCGGGGCGTGTGGGCGCATGACTCGATGATGCCTGCGTGCCAGGCCGGGCCGGGCCCTGTTGGCCCTATTGAAGACCCAGCTCGTTGCGCTGCGCGGCGCTGAGTTCACCCAACCCGGCAAACTCCTGCGCCAGTTGCGCCGGGCCGGCCAGCCAGCGCCGCCAACTGCCGCCGGCGGTGCGCGCCAGCACGAAGCGGCCGTCGGTGCTGAAGGCGGCCGCCACGATGGCATCACCCGGCACGGCGATGCGGGCCAGCAGCGTGCCGTCGGCCAGCCACAGGCGCAGTGTGCCGCGGCTGGTGAGGGTGGCGATGCGCTGGCCGTGGGCGGCAAACACGGCATCGGTGACTTCGCTGTCGTGGCCGGCCAGCGTGGCCAGCGCCGCCCCGGTGTCGGCCCGCCACAAGCGCGCCGTGCGGTCCACCGAGGTGGTGACGAGGTGCTCGCCGTGGCGCGAAAAGCGCAGCCGCGTGACGCCGCCGTCATGGCGCGCTTGCCACTTCATCTGGCCCGCCAGGTTGAGCACGCGCACGATGCCTTCACCACAACCCAGCGCCAGGTCGTGGCCCGGCGCTGGTGAAAAGACCAGGGGTGCCAGAGGCATCTGGCAGTCGTGGCTTTCGTGGCGCTCGTCGCGTTGGCCACCGCCCGCTTCGTTCACGCGCAATGCGGCGCCGCCCGGCGGCGTGCCGCGCTCAACCCTGTGTAGGCGCAGGCTGGCCGTGAAAGGCCGGCCCGGGGTCACGCCGTGCGCGCCGATCCAGACCCTGGTGTGGGGGTCGGGCGTGGCGCAACCCTCGGTGCAGCTCGCGCCACCATCGCCCGCACCCGGCGCTGGCGCCAGCGCCGCCAGCTCGGTTGCTGGCACGCCCCACAGGCGCGCCGCCGCGGCAAGGGTGGTGGCCGGCAGGCGGCGCAAGTCCCACAGGCGAACCAGGCCGTTGGCGCCGGCCGTCAGTGCCAGCGGGCCACTGGGCCAGAACTGGCCCGACACCCCATCGAGCAGCGCCAGCTCGTTGCCAGCCACATCGGCCACTCGGGTGCGCTCGCCGTCCACGGTGGTCATGACCCATTGCCCGTCGGGCGAGCTGCGCGCGGCCGCGCCGGCCAAGCGCAGCGGCGGCTGCCCGGTGCGCCACAGCACGCTGCTGCTGCCCTGCTGCGTGATCACCATGCCGCCGGGCCCGAACACCGGTGCCACGCCCTCGTGGCGCGCCAGCAGCGTGCCGTCGGCGGCCCAGACCAAGGTGTTGCCGGCCTGCACCGTGGCCAGGGCTGAACCGTCGGCCGCAAACACCGGCTGCGTGCCGCGCAGCGTGGCCAGCGTCGCGCCCTGGGCATTCACCAACCGCGTGCCCAAAGGCGTGACCAGGGCCAGGCGCTGGCCGTCAGACGCCACCTGCGCCACGCTCACACCGGGCGCGCGGAAGTCCTGCGTGCTGCGGTGGTGCAGCTCCCCATGCATGACGGTGTTGCCGCAGACATAGGCCACGCGCCGGCCATCGGGGCTGAAGCCTTGCAGCCCGAATGAATGCAGGGTTTCAGGCCGCGGCCGTGGGCCGGGCGCGCCGAGGTCGAGCAGGCTTTCCAGCGTGTAGTCGTCCACCTCACTGCACGAATCGTCGCCCTGCTGCTGCATCGTCGGCGCACCCGGCCGCTGCACCAGAAGCCGTTGCCCCGCGGCAGCGAAGGCGGCCGAACGCACGCTGTTGAAGACCAGCAGCTCGCGCCCGGCCAGGTCGCGCACGCGGGCATCGAGCGAGGTCTGCGCGCCAGCGGCCAGGCTCAGGATCAGCGTGCCGTCAGGCGAAAACGCCACCTGCGGCTTGGAGCCCAGCGGCTCGCGCAGCGTCAGCAGCACGGCGCTGTCGTGGCTGGCCACTTCGGCCGCGGCTTGCTGCGCCGGCGGCTGGCCCGGCAAGCGCGCCACGGCAGCACGCGCCAGGCGAACAGCCTGGCCGACGCCGCCGCTGGCCAGCTCTGCACGCACTTGGTTGAGCAGGCTTGAGGCCAGGGCGCGGTCGCGCTGCTGCTCGGCCTGGGCCTGCTGGTGCCGCGCTTCGGCGCTTTCACGCACGGCCACCCAGGCCGCCCCCACTGCCAGCACCAACAGCACGCTCAGCGTGGCCACGGCGCCGTTGCGCAGCAGCGTGGTGCGGCGGTGCTGGGTCACTTCCTCGCCCACCATGTCTTGCACCGACTTGCCGTGCAGCGTGGCCGAGAGCAAGGCCACCGCTTCCTTGAAGCGCGGGTTCTGCAACGACAAGTCAGGTGTGGCCTGGGCCCAGCGCATGTCCAGAAAGTAGGGCTCGCCACTGAAGGCGCCGGCCACGCCGCGCGGCAGGCAGGTGGTGCGCGCCCAGTCGAAATCGTTGGCCGCGTCGTCCCAGGCCAATTCACCCCCCGTGACGATGATCAGCAGCTTGCTGCGGTCGCGCTGCGCCAGCCAATACGCCAGTTCCTGCCCGACCCATTTGGAGGCCGCCGCCTTGGGCGAGGCCAGGCACAGGAAGTATTCGGATTGCGCCAGTCCCGCCTCGATGGAGGCCCAGAGGTGCGGCGACAGGTTCAGGTTGGCGCCGTCGCGAAAGACCTTCAGTTCACGCAGCTTGAACCAGGGCTTGGCAAAACGCTGCAAGGCCGCCTGCAAGGCTGGCGCAAAAGCGCCATCGGCCGCATGGCTGTAGGAGATGAAAGCGTTGTAGGCCGACATGGGTGGGTGCGCTGGATCATGCAACGCGCCAGTGCAGCAATGACCAGGGTTTGTCCGCTGCAGCGTGATGTTCAAACACGCCGTGCACCGCCGCGCCGATGATCACCGTCTGCACAGGGTCACCCAACAGGTTGCCCAGCATGCGCAACCCGCCGGCATGGGGCAGCTCCACCACCACCGCCAGATACGGCCCGTGCGTCTTCAAGACCGGGTGCACAGGGTGCCAGACCCGTTCCCAACTGAAGATGCGGCCAAGCGCTTCAACCTCCACCCACGCCGGTTCCCAGGCATGGCAGTGGTGGCACAACCATTCGCCGCCGAACTGCCAGGTGGCGCAGGCGGCGCAGCGCTGCACGCGCAACACACCTTCGCGCAGGCCGTTCCAGTACGGCGCGGCCACGCCTTCTTCATCGAGCGGTGCGGGCAGCCCGGCAGGCAGATAGGTTGCCGTCATAGCGCGTTCTCAGAACCCAGCAACAAGCTGCTCACCGGGCTGACCAGCGGGCCGCCGATGACCAGCGCCACATCGCTGCGCACTGCCTGCGCCGTGCTGTGGCCGCGCACCTGGCGCACGGCCTCTATCAGCAGCTCAAAGCCATGCATGTAGCACTCGGCCAGGTTGCCGCCGCTGGTGTTCAGCGGCAGCTTGCCATGGGGGGCGATGAGGTTGCCAAGCTGCATGAAGTCATTGGCTTCGTCAGGTTTGAAGAAGCCATGTTCGGCCAGCGCCATCACCACTCCGCCGGTGAAGTTTTCATAGGCCTGCACGCTGCCCACATCGGCCGGGCCCAGGCGCGCCATGCGGTACAGCTCTTGCGCCACGTTCACAAAGCTGGCGCTGGCGTAGTGCGGCGCGTTGTGCGGGTTGGCGAACGTGCGGTGGTCGCTGCCCGCGGCCGCACCCAAGAGGTAAGCCGGTGGTTGCTTCAAGTCCTTGGCGCGCTCTGCACTCACCAGCACCAGGGCGGCAGCACCGTCGTTTTCCAGGCAGATATCGAACAAGTGGAACGGCTCGACGATCCAGCGCGACGCGTCGTACTTGGCTTCATCGAGCGGCTTGCCGAACATCACCGCGCGCGGGTTGCTTTGCGCGTGGTGGTAACTGGCCAGTGCCACGGCGCGCAGGGCCTCTTGTTGCACGCCGTGTTCATGCATGTAGCGCCGCACTTTCATGGCGTACTTTTGTGCCGGGCTGAGCACGCCATAAGGCGCCATGTACGCCATCTCGCCGCTCGCCGTGGCCGCCGGCGCGGCCTGGCCGAAGCGGCCGTGCTGGCCTTGCGCCAAGGCGCGAAAGACCACCACGCAATCGGCCATGCCCGTGGCGATGGCCGCCGCGCCGTTGGCCACCGCCGCGGCGCAACCACCACCGCCGCCGCCCCATTGCATGGTGGTGCTGCGCAGCCGCTTGATGCCCAGCGCCGCGGCCAGGCGTGACGGGTCGGCGCGGTCGTTGCTGTAGGAGGCAAAGCCATCCACCTCGTGTGGATGGATACCGGCGTCGGCACACGCGGCCAGTGTGGCTTGCAAGGCCAAACGAAATTCGGGCACGGGTGACTGGCCATGCTTGTAGTACACGGTCTCGCCCACGCCGACCACCGCCACCCGGCCGCGCAAGCTGCGCTCGATCATGTTGCGGCCTCGCCAAACGCACCATCGGCCTTCAACTGTGCAATGCGGGCGCTGGAATAACCCAAGACATCACTCAACACTTCTTCGGTGTGCTGGCCCAATGCTGGCGCGGCCACCGGGTCGGCCACGGGCGTTGAACCGAAGTGCCAGGGTGAGGCGATGTTCGGCACCTTGCCCGCCGTGGGATGGGCGATCCAGCTCACCGCTTCGCGCGCACGCGCCTCGGGCGAGCGGATGGCTTGCGGCACCGTGTTCACCACGCCGCAGGGCACATGGGCCTGGCGCATGCGTTGCTGCCAATGGGCCCAAGGCTGTTGACTGAACGCAGCCTGCAACACGGCAAAAAGCTCATCGCGCCGCGCCACACGGTCCTGCGGCTGCCCCAGCCCAGGGTCTTGCGCGATGTCTGCACGGCCTAACACCTGCGTGAACAGGCGCTGGAAGATCTTGCTGTTGCCGCAGTTGATGTAGAAACTCTGGTCGCTGGCATCGAACACGCCCGACGGGCAGGTGTCGACGCTCACGTTGCCGCTGCGTTGCGGCTCGCGGCCGGTGAGCAAATGCTGCATCGGCGCCCACCCCGTCATCAACAAGCCCGTGTCATACAGGCCCACTTCAACGAACTGGCCGGCACCCAGGTGGGTGCGGGCGAACAACGCCGCCAGCACGGCGTTGCTCACCATCATGGCCGTGGCCATGTCCATCACGGCGGCGCTGGCGCGAACGCCCTGGCGGTCGGGGTAGCCGTTCATCGAGACGAAGCCACTTTCGGCCTGCACCACGGGGTCGAAACCGGGCCGATCCGCGAACGGGCCTTCGCGGCCGTAGGCGGAAACGGAGCAATACACCAGCTTCGGGTTGGCGGCGCGGCATGCGTCAGCACTCAACCCAAAGCGCGCCATCACGCCGGTGGAAAAGTTCTCCACCAGCACATCGGCACCTAACACCAGTTCTCGCGCCACGGCCAGGGCGTGTTGATTTTTCAAGTCGAGCGCCACGCTGCGCTTGTTGCGGTTGCCCCAGAGAAACGGCCCGCCCTGCGCGGGCAGTTGCGGCAGCACCGGCGGGTAGTGGCGCAGGTCGTCGCCGCGGCCCGGGGGCTCGATCTTGATCACATCAGCGCCCAGGTCGGCCAGGAACAGGGTGGCCAAGGGGCCGGCGATGAAATGCGAAAAGTCGACCACGCGAATGCCTTGCAGCGCCAGCGGCGCGCCGGGCGGGCGTGGCCTGTGCGGTGGGAACTCGCTGGCTAACGTTTCAAGCATGTCACGGCATCATCAAGGCACATAGCCGAAGTCGGCGCCCAGCCTGGCTTGCATGGGCTGCGCCGCCGCGGGCTTCCAGTCGTCACCCTCGGGCAGGGTGAGCGACACCGCGCGCCACATCAGCGAGGCGGGTTGCGTGGCAGAAGCGGGCCGCGTGCCGTCCAACGCCAGCCGGCGCAGGCTTTCCAGCAGCAGCCGGCGCGTGCGCACGATGCCCACATCGGTGCTGCCCAAATGCTCCTGGCTGCGGTCGACGATGGGGCTCACGCCCGACTGGCTGGCCGCGTCTTGCACCCACAGCCCGGGCATGCCGAAGTTGCGCTGCTTCACTTGCATCGCATAGTCGAATTCATAGGCATTGCCGCGGTTGAAGCGGCTCCAGTACAGCGGATACGGCTCGGTCACCGGCCGCTTGATGAACGACGCATCGGACGGGTGGCCACTGTCCCAGCCCTTGTGGCCTTCATGAAACATCTTGCGCGTCTTCGCATACAGCGGCTGCGCGGGGTGGTAGCTGAACATCAGGCACAGCGTGTGTTCATCATCCATCGGCACCCAGGCGTGGCCGCTCAGTTCCGGGTACTGCGTTTGCGGCGGCACCAGTGTGTAGAACGGCAGCATGAACTGGTTCACGCGCACGTACTGCTGCCCCGGCCCGGCCTGGCGCCTGGCTGCGATGTGCACGCCGCTGGCATGCGCCACGCATTCAAACGTGGGCATCAGGTCTTGCGCCTGGCGCCATTGGTCAATCGTGCTGGCGGCATCAACCCGGCCATGCAGGATGGCGGCGTGCGCGGAATCGATCTCGCCTTCCAGCGCCTGCAGCCAGTTGCATTCCTGGATGCGCAACGAGACATGAATCTGCTCAGCGCCGACCAGGTTCCATTCCACATCGGGCAGCGGCGGCGCTTCAGCATCCGGCCCCATGTAGGCCCACAGGACGCCCCGGCGTTCGCGCACCGGGTAGGCCTTGATGCGCATGTGGCGGCACATGGGCGAGGCGGCCGGTTCAGCGGGCATGTGCTGACACTGGCCGTCGACTGAAAACTTCCAGCCGTGGTACACGCAGCGCAGGCCGTTTTCTTCATTGCGCGCAAACACCATGGGCGAGGCGCGGTGTGGGCAAGCGTGATCCACCAGGCCCACCTTGCCGGCGCTATCGCGAAACGCCACCAGGTCTTCGCATAACAGACGCACGCGGTGCGGCTGGCCGTCTGCCACCACGTCGCCGGCGCGCAAAAAGGGCAGCCAGTGCAGCCGCATGAGCGTGCCCATGGGGGTGCCTGGGCCGACGCGAACCAGGCGTTCGTTGTCTTCACGGGAGAGCATGGCACCTCAACACGATGGGCTTTGACCGCGGGCATTCTGTTCCGACTCGCCGCCCC
>JAYUPO010000322.1:0-3537 GCA_043760085.1 Burkholderiales bacterium | reverse complement strand
CAACTGCTTGCGCGGCAGCGCGCCCGCCAACACCTCGGCGTCTGCAATACCGATCGATGCCTCGAACTCGGCATACCGGGCGTGAATATGCGGCAAGTTGTGGTGCTGGTTGTCCAGCAAGTACAGCCGGATGATGATGCCGTAGAACATGGAAATGACAGGCATGGTCGGGCTCCTTCAAAAGCGGGTGATGTCACGGGGAATCTTCTTGAAGAGGATCCCGTGTTGGGTCATGAACGCCTTTGAGAGCAAACAGCGGTCAGCGCAGATGATCACCGTGCCGGGCTTACTGGCGCCGGTGTTGCCGCCAAAGCGCAGTGCGGCCAGAAAGCCCATGTCCAAGCGGGTGGCTCGATCGGGATTCGTCGGCAGGCCTTCTGGTGGGCTGAAGGTTGATACCTTGTTGAGAACCCGGAACGGCATGTCGTGATGGTGGTTCACCACCTTGTCTTTTCCTACCCAGTGCAGTGTTGGCATTTTCTTGGTGCAAACGGTTAGGTTCTGGCGGCAGGCTACGCACGGTGGCCATAAGGCCCCAGGCCACGGCCTCGGGTACAAAGGGGACGCTTGCCTGCATCTTCACCGAGGTCTTTTGCCGTTGTCGTCGGGTTGACGAACCTGGTGGGCCGCGTGAGCGGGTCGGGTGATGTCATGAGTTCGCGCAGCGCGTCAATAGTCTGGTTGAGCGCACGCAGGGCGCAGTGTCAGGGAGCAGAGTCGCAGGTGCGGGCTCAGGTCTTGCCTGTCTCACACCGACTGGGCCACACCGGTCAGCCGCAGCGCATCGCGCACAAAATCCAGCCGGTCTTGCCCGAAGAACATCTGCTGGCCCACGAAGCAGGTGGGGGCGCCGAACACGCCGCGGGCCACGGCTTCATCGGTGCTGGCAATCAGGGCTTGCTTCACTTCGGCATCACTCACCAGGGCCGTGAAGCTGGCCGCGTCGAACCCGGCCGCGCCCAGCACGGCAGCCAGCTCGGCGGCGTCGCCCAGGTTGCGCGGTGCCACCCACATGGCGTTGAAGACCGCATCGGCGTAACGTTTGAAATCAGCGGGTTGGCGCAACAGCATGCCCGCCGCACCCCGCATCAGCGTGAGCGTGTTGATCGGGAAGTGCGGGTTGAAGGCAAAGGGCACGCCGTAGCGCCTGGCCCACAGCGCAATGTCTTGCCCCATCCAGCGGCCCTTGGCCGGCACGCTCACTGGGCTGGCATTGCCGGTGGCCTTGAACACGCCGCCCAGCAGCATGGGCCGGTAGACCAGTTGCGCACCCGCTTCTTGCGCGATGCGCGGCAACTGGGTGTGCGCCAGGTAGGTGGTGGGGCTGCCGAAATCGAAGAAGAACTCAATGGCCTTGTCGCTCATGGTTTGCTTTCAAAAGGTTTCCATCCAGGGCCGCAGGTCAAGCTCGTGCGTCCAGGCGCTGCGCGGCTGGCAGTGCAGTTGCCAGTAGCTTTCAGCAATGTGGTCAGGGTTGAGGATGCCGTCTTGCGCCTTCAAGGCATAGCGCTGGGGGAAGTTCTCGGCAATGAAGGCGGTGTCGATGGCGCCGTCGATCACCACATGCGCCACATGAATGCCTTGCGGGCCTAATTCGCGCGCCAGGCTTTGCGCCAGCGCGCGCAGCGCGAACTTGGCACCGGCGAAGGCGGCGAAGCCGGCGCCGCCGCGCAGGCTGGCCGTGGCGCCGGTGAAGAGGATGGTGCCGCGGCCGCGCGGCAGCATCACCCTGGCCACTTCGCGGCCCATCAGGAAGCCGGCCAGGGCGCCCATTTCCCACACCTTGCGGTACACGCGCTCGGTCATCTCGGTGATTGGAAAGCGCACGTTGGCGCCGATGTTGAACACCGCCACCTCGATCGGCCCAAGCTCGCGTTCGATCTGCGCCACCATGGCCGCGGTGGCGGCTTCGTCGCGCGCATCCACACCAAACCCTTGCGCCTGGCCACCCTCAGCGCGGATGCGCTGCACCAGCGGCTCCAGCTTGTCGGCCTGGCGGCGGGTGACGCAGGCGGTGAAGCCTTCGCGCGCAAAGCGCCGCGCAATGGCGCCGCCGGTGGCGTCGCCGGCGCCGACGATGAGGGCTGTTCGGGTTGGGTTCATTTTCGCGGGCTCACTTTGGGCGCGCTGGCAGGCGCCGGGTTCAAGCGCGTGTCGAGCACCAAGCGCTCTTGCGAACGCAGGCTGTAGCGCGCCGCCGCCACGCCGGCCATGAACACCAGGTTCCAGCTCAGTTTGGACACCGCACTGGGGAAGGCGACGAAGCCGTGCCGGCCCAGCAACTCGGCGCCAAAGTGCTGCTGCCCGGCGCTGGGAATGCCGCCGTGCAACCACGCCGGGTTGGGGATGTCTTGAGGGCGCACCACATGAATGGCCGCGGCGTTGGCCACGGCAAAACTGGTCAAGGTGTGGGCCCGGGTGTCGAGCACCTCGAAACCGCGGTGAACCGCGGCTTCGAGGATGCAGGTGGCCGGGTCGAAGCTGCAATACACCGCCTTCATGCCGCGTGGGTTCCAGCGGCCGCCCTGGCGCTGCGCGCCGATGCCGCTGTCCCAACCCGCGGCGTATTCAGCGGCGTCCAGCCGCCAGGCCACCAGCGCGGCGGCATGTTCAAGTGGTGGTGGCAGGGGTGTCATCAACTCAACCTGATCGGGCTTGCTCAGTTGTAGACACCGTGCTCCAGGCGGTCGAGAAACTCGTTCACCAGCTCCGCACCCTGGCCGGTGCGCAGCAGCTCGATGGGCCGGTGGCCATCCAACCCCATGGCGGGCCGGGCCATCCAGCGCTCAGCCGCCTCGCGCCCGCCAAACACGGCACTGGCCTTGGCCAGGGTCTCGGCCAGCATCCAGGTGCGGCTGCCCAACTCGACCGGCATGGTCTTGGAGGGCGTGTCCTTTTGCCGGCGCAGCGTGCGCGGGCTGATGCCGGCGGCTTCAATTACTTCATCGGGCGCCAGCTCGGTGAGGTGGGAGACAAAAAACACCAGCGCCGAATAGGGCAGGCCGCGCACGATGGCGGCGTGCACCTCGGTTTTGGATTCGGGTGCGCGCTTGAACAACTTGCCCGCCCCGAGGTAGCCCACGGCAATGTTGGCGTTGGCTGTGGGGGCAGGTGCGGCGGCCGTTGCCGCCAGGGGCAGAGGTGAGCCCATGTGAACCTCCGTGGTGAATGCTGTGGCCAATTGTCATAAGGTGTTGGCCACTTGTCAAACGTGGGCCTCGGCCCACCGGCACCACTTGGCGGCCCTCACTGCACGCGCTTGTAATTGGTGTAGCCCCCGGGCGGCGCCACCTCGGGCTTGAGCACCAGGCAGCTCTTGGCTGGCAACTGCACAGGCAGCAGCGCGGCCCGCAGGGTGAAGGGCTCGCCGGCCTGCGTGCCCAGCAGGTCGATCATGCGCGTGCCGTCCATCAGCTTGCTGTTGGCCACCATCAGGGTTTCGCTCACGGCGCTGTCGCCGGGGTTGACCAGCACGAGCACCGTGTCGGCCACCTGGTCGGTGTAGCGCTCGAAGGCGAACAGCTTCTCGGCCAGGAT